>JAGQPF010000047.1 GCA_020426845.1 Planctomycetales bacterium | reverse complement strand
CGTAGATGAGATGGCCTCCATGGCTGGTGTGTCTCCTGAAACGATCCGCGCTCGTTGTGCCGACGGCACAATTCCAGCTGTCAATCTCGGCACACCTCGTCGCGCCGTGTGGCGTTGTCGACGGGACACGTTTCTTACGTGGCTCACGGGTCGCTCGCACGCTGATGCCTTACAACCCGCGCCGTCTACACCGGAACGGCAAACGCTGCATCTGCCTGAGTGTTCGCCAATTGCCCATCTCCTGGAGTTCACCAAACTCCAGCAGATTAGCAACGGGCACGCACGCTTGCCGCTTGCCGCAAGGACACAATAGTCCGAACAAATCAAGAGTCGAAACGCTATCTAGGAGCGACTCTGAAAAGGCGTTAAGAAGGCGGGGAGTTTGGTGCGTTGACAACTGGCGAACCATCTTATTTTGGGCTATTCGACACTCCCGAAACAACCTGGCGCACGAGGTCGTTTTCATCGGCACTAAGCGGCTCTAGGACAGATAAAAGAGTATTCTTGTCCAAAACCGATTTTGCTGTCATCACTGCTGCCAAACGTACGGTGTAATGTTCGTCAAGGAGAGACTTTTCAATGGCTGGAAACAACGCTGTAGATCTCGTCTTGAAAAATCCGAGCAGCCTCAAACCTTGCACTTTCAGCCGCCGAGGACGGAAGAAGATAGCGGCCAGAGCTATTGGGGCAATACTTTCGATCGATGTAAGTGGACCCGCAGACTGAACTTCATTAGCCAATTTAGCTGCGAAAGCATCATTGGCACGGGCAACTTGATCGTTTAGCCGCTGTTCCGCATTGTCAATGAACCACTTCGTATCGCTGTCATCGCAATTACTTTGCTCAATACACTCCGACAGGACCTTTGTCGCTTCCACTCGATGTTCGGCAAACTCGCCAAGACAACATATTGCCAGCATGCGGACGTAGCAGTTCTCATCCCTTACGAATTCACCAAGCAATCGTGGACTTGCGGATGACAGGGAAAGGCATTTGATGCACGCCAGCATCCGCCCAATTGGATCGTCAGACGACCGCCAGTCAGTGGTGCCACTAGTTGTTGCCATGATTACTTTTCCAGTTTCTTAGCTAGTTCTCTTGTCAATTGTTTGATTCTTCGTCCCAATAGAATTGCAGCACTGTGCCCTTCCTTGGTAGCGTCGCCCTGTATGTCCTTCAGGTCTTCAATTTCATCAATCATCTCCCGTATGTCCTTAGGCAATCGTTCCCTGGCTGCATCGATTTGCTGCTGGATTTTTTTAGGGTCGTGGCCCGCCTTTCCTCGACTGCGGCGTAAACGTTTTCGTTGTGCAATTATGAGTTCGAGATCATCGGCGTGTTTCCCTGTAAACCTTGCTATTGTTGCCGAAGACCCAACCCTTGGGGCAAGTTGTTGGGCACGTGTCTCAGCAGCAATCTGTTCTGCGACTTCTCCTGTGGATCGCGACCTATTGGCTCCCTCCGCTGCTTGCTCTGGAGTGAGAGTTCTGTTGGGAGTGTCGTGCGGTCGGGGGCCACTGCCCGGCGCATTGTCGACGCTCCTGCCCGCGTCTGCAATGGTATCGGCGTTGCGAGCAGCTGCTCCGGTTTCAGCAACGTCGTCCGCAATTCGCTTGGCCTGCTTGGCCGCATCGTCCGCGAGGCTGGCCCCGCGAGCCCAGCGAGTCCACCACATTCCTGCGAGCAGTTCTGCGGAAGTCCCTCCCAAGAACTTTGACCAGCCGTGCACATTGTCTGACTCGTGTGACACGACGCCGCGTGCCCAATCCGGCAAATGGATATAGGGGATATAGCTCATGCCATCGGGCAAAAACTCGAAATACTCTCCAACCCAAACGCCGCCGTTGATCACCATTGCTGGGAGATTGGCTATACTGACAAGTCCGTCTTGAACACCGTTGACAATGTTGAGAACACCCTGCGCCACTCCCCGCACAGCTGCCCCAGCGACAATCCCAGCACCGTAGGTGCCGCTGCTCTTGTCGATGTACCTGTCAGTGCCAAGTTGCCGGTGAATCTTATCCGTGACACCGAAGGTGATTGTGTCTGCGTATCCGTTGGCGAAATTGGAGGTTCCATCCACGCCGCCCCAAAACGCTGTCCAGCCGTATTCACGCCACGTACGCCCCGACCAATCCTCGGTTGCGTAGCCATCCCCCAATTCCGCTTGCGCCTGCGTATCGATGATAAAAAACTCGTCAGCCGGATCCAGTTCGACACCGACGGGCCCGTCGTAGGGCTGCGGATTCGCGTTGCGTGAGGATGCCAGCGATGTACGGAGCGTCCCGCGAGCGTGAACATTGCTTAGGTCCCGCATTCCCATCGCGGCGCCTTGGAGGATTGCGTCGCTGCTTTCCAGCTCCAGTTGAGTGATGTTCATCGTGGTCGTGGAGCCGTTCAACGAAACGAAGTGTGCCAGTGCTTCATCCAATTCCGCGATGCGCGCCGTCTCGGTGGCGCCCCAGTCCGCGGCCTCTTGCTGAGCCCAGGGGTTATCGGGCATGGCGAGGGCGAGGTCGTCGATGACGGCGCCGTAGGCGGTGAGCTCGGCGATGGCTTGGTCGTGGACGGCCGTGGCGAGAGCGATGTCGCGCTGGGCTTGCTGCGTGGCCTCGCCCTGGCGGAGGTCGCGCGTGGCGTTGCCGATCGAGGTGGTGCGAATTTGATTGGCCGTGTGACGCGCGGTGGCGAGGTCCGACTCGGCGACGCCGATCGAGGCGACTCGCGTGGCGTTGGAAGTGGCGTCGGCCGCGTCCAGCAGATCGGTGGCCTGCTGAACCGCGACGCG
>JAGQPF010000436.1 GCA_020426845.1 Planctomycetales bacterium | reverse complement strand
CTGTGCGACGCGTATGACCAGCGCGTCTGGAGACACTTGGCGCGGATTGCGGGCGGCGACTCTCATCGGCTCGCTGATCTGTTTCAGGAGACCATGCTGGCGGTCGCCCGAGCCGGGCCACAGTTGTCGGAGGACACCAAGCTCTGGGGCTGGCTCAGTCGCGTTGCGCATAACCAAGCCGCATTGCATTGGCGCAAGCACTACCGGCAGCTGGAGACGTTGAATCGCGCGACGCTATCCGCGCCGTTGCCGGACGTCGAAGATGCTGCCGGGCAGCTGTTGCGTGGAGAGCTCGTGGACGCCGTCCGCAGCCTGTTGGCGGAGATGGACGCGGACCACGTGGCGCTGCTGACCGCCAAGTATCTCGACGAAATGAGCGTCGCCGAGATGGTCGACGCCATGGGCGGCACCAGTGAATCGGTGCGTTCCAAGTTGGCTCGTGCGAGACGGGACTTTCGGCAGCGTTTTGAGCGTTGGGAGTCCAAGCAAGACATTCAGACAGGTGCTCCATGAATCATTCGCAACCCAACTCCCCAAGCGGTCACGATCATGACGGCTCCCGGCAAGAGGCGAACGGCGATGCGCGGCTGCGCGAGACGCTCGGTGTCGTCGATCGAGAATTGCCCACGCTTCCGGCCGAGCTGCTCGAGCGAGTGAAGCAAGCGGGCGCCAAAAGTCTGGCCAGCGGCGTTGGAGTGCTTGAATCCGGCCGCTGGACAAGAACCGCTTGGCGAGGCGCCCTGGCGATGGCAGCGGCGGTGTGCCTGATGCTGTTGTTGCAAAGCCCCTCCGCCAATGCGCTCACGCTGCGAGAGGTGCTGGAGCATGCCGCCGGCGAGTCACTGGTGCTCAAAGTGTCTCGGGACGAGCGGACTGCGGACGTGTGGGTCGACCTGGAAGGCCAAGTTCGCTGGCAAGAGTCCCCCGAGCGATACCAGATCGCTTCGGGGTCCAGCTGGTGGAAGATCGACGAAAACAGCAACACCATCGAGCGCGGCGACAGCCCTTGGCTCGGCGAGCAGCAGCAGTTTGACTTGCTGCGGCTGTTGGGCGTCGACCAGCGGGTCAGCAAGGCATTTCAGCGGGCTCAGTCCGGAGGGATCGTGGAGCACGGCGGGCGGCCATGCCATCGCTTCCAGATGCCGCTGATGCTGCGTGGTCAGTCGTTGCAAATCGAGGCGCTGTCGGACGCGCAGTCAGGACAACTGGTGACGGTGGCCCTGTGGCCGCGCGGCGTTCGGCAGGGGCCGCCGCTGGCCGAATTGCGATTGGTGGCTCGCGGTGTCGCGATCGACGAAGAGAAGTTTGTCGTCGCTCGCCATCTCACGGAGGACGGCCGAGCGGGAAAGTTCGTCGACGTGCAAGGTTTGGTCACGCTGCGGCCGTTGGCGTCGCAACGTTGGACGCTCGTCCGGCAACAGTCGCTCGTGAAGCCCGGCGACTGGGTGCGAGCGTCGGCGCGGGGCGCGAACGCCGTCGCCATGGTGACACCTTCCGGTCACCGAGTCACGTTGGGCCCCGGCGGATTGCTGGAATGGCAGCGGGTCGGCGAGGTCCGCCTGCTGCGCGGTGAAGTGCAGATCGAAGGGCCGCCTGAAGGCGAAGCAGGCGAGGAAGGCGAGGAAGCCAAAGCTGGCGAGGCGAAGGAGCTCAAACTTTTCGGACCCAGCGGCGGCGAGCAGCCAATTGGCGAGGTTGGCAAGGGGCAGTCCGTGCGTTTTCGAGCCGACGACCGCGGCTTGGTCCGCCTCGAGGACAAGCCCGCCTGGCTGCTCGGCTTTGAAAGCGTCTCGGCCGGCGACGGCGTCGGCGCGCTGATTTGTGAAGTGGATGGTCGCAACACGTCGTTGTCGGTTGGCTACCACAAGGTGAACGTGGAGATCCGCGACCAGATCGCTCGCACGACCATCGAAGAGTCGTTCGTCAACCACACCGAAGGCACGCTTGAGGGCACGTTCCATTTTCCGCTGCCCCCGGACGCGTCGATCAGCGGGTTCGGGATGTGGATCAACGGCGAGCTGATTCAGGCCGATGTCGTGGAGAAGCAGCGAGCGAGAGAAATCTACGAGACGATTCTTCGCGAGCGGCGCGATCCCGGTTTGCTCGAGTGGACCGGCGGCAACATCTTCAAGGCTCGGGTCTTCCCGATTCTGCCCAACTCGGAAAAGCGAATTCAGATCGTCTACACGCAGGTGCTGCCGCTGCGCTCGCACGAGTTTCGCTACACCTATGGGCTGCAAAGTGAGCTGCTGCAGAAGCGGCCCCTCCGCGAGCTTTCGATTGACGTGTTGATCGACTCGGCTATCCCGGTGCGCGAGGTGCGCTGCGACACGCACGCTTGCCGCACTCAGCACACGGAACACGCGGCCAGGGTGGAGTTCACGGCCGAGAACTATACGCCCCGGCGCGACTTTGAGCTGACGTGCGAGTTGAAGCCCGAGTCGGCGGACGTGGTCGTCATCCCGCATCGACGCGGAGACGACGGCTACTTTCTGGTGCAGCTGACGCCGCCCAGCGAGCAGGGCCAGTGGCAGCGCCGAACGTTGAGAGACGGCGAGCCACTGCAGTTGCTGCTGGTCTGCGACACTTCGGGTTCGATGAACGAACAAAGCCGGCTGCGGCAGCGCGAGTTTGTCGCCGCCGTGCTTTCCAGTCTAGGGCCCGAGGACCGATTCAATCTGGCGGTTTGCGATGTGGACTGCCGTTGGCAGTTTGCCGAGCCACAGCCTGCTTCGGAAGAAGCCGTCTCTCGCGCGCTGGAGACGCTGGAGCGACGGGTGTCGCTGGGGTGGACGGACTTGGATCGAATGAGCGACTCGGTAATGCGTCAGCTGACGGCGCCGGCTCATGTGGTGTACATCGGCGATGGAATCGTTTCCTCTCGCGATACGACGGCCAGCCAGTTCGCCTCTGCTTTGCAAGCGATGTCGCGTCGCGTCACCCCCGTCGGCGAAGCCAACTCGCCCGCGTCGGATAACGACGATCACCCGGCCGCGGACATCGGCGCACGGCGGCAGGCAACGTTCCACGCGGTGTCCGTCAGCAACACCTTTGAGACGTCGGTGCTGCAGTCGTGGGCCGCGATTGGCCGCGGCTCGCTGCGCGAAATCACTGACAGCCGCACGCCGCAATCGGTCGCGTCGGAGCTGCTGGAGGAGATCGCTCAGCCCGCAATCCGCGACCTGAAGGTCGAATTTCGCGGCCTGCAAGTCGCCGCCGTCTATCCCGAGCGCCTGCCCAATTTGGCGGCCGGCACCCAGCAGATCCTCGTGGGCCGTTATCTGCCGACGGACGGCGGCAATCAGACGGGCGAGATCATCATCACGGGCAAACGCAGTGACGGCCGGCCGGTGACATATGCAACACGCATCGAACTGGCCCACGCCGAGTCCGGCAACTCGTTCGTGCCGCGATTGTGGGCCCGTTCGCGCCTGGATGAGCTGTTGCTGCAGGATGGCAGCGAGTTGGTTCGCGACGAAATCATCTCGTTGTCGGAGCAGTTCCACATCATCACTCCTTATACGTCGCTGTTGGTGCTGGAGTCGGACGAGGACCGCGAGCGGTTCGGCGTCACTCGGCGATTTCAGATGCGCGACGGTGAACGCTTTTTCTCGGCGGCTCGCGCCAAGGCCAACTTCGAATTGCTGCAACAGCAGCGCAAGCTGGCGAGCGACTGGCGGCAGGAGTTGAGACGAAAGGTGCTGGCCGAATATCAGCGACTTGGGCGTCGAGCCTTGAGCTCGTCGTACTCAAGGGGTCTCAGGACGTACTACAACTCGATGTTGGGAGAATCCAATTTCGGCGTACCCGTGGCCGCCGAACACTTTTTCTTCGGACAACCGTCCGTCGCCTTCAGCATGGACAGCGAGGTGCTACAGTCGTGGTCGGAGTCCAAGTGGAAGGGTATGCAGACGAGGGAGTTCCAGTCGTCGATGGACCAAGGGCTGGAGATGGACGGCGAACGCGCCGGCTTGAAACTTCTAGTCGAACCCAGATTCGCTTCGTGGGACGATGCCTCCGTTTCGTTCAGCTTGGACGCCAACGGCTATCCTGCGGCGGATTTGGACTTCGGCTTTGAGGGGGAATCACGTTCGAGGTCTGCCAGTGTGTGGTTAAGCGGATTCGATGGAGCGATGGGCGGCGCAGCGTTTGGGCGAGGGTACTTCCTCACTCAAGGGCGTGGCTTGGCGGCAATTGCCGACCGTCTTCCGGCGCCCGAGTCAGGAAGTTGGCTGCAATGGGTGCCGAGGTTGGCGGATGTGCCTTTCACCATGGCCCAGGCCGACGACTGGCCTGCCGAGGCGGCCGAGATCTCTCGCCAAGTTGCCGCGACGCCCGATGCGACCTCGCGAATTCGGATTGAGCAGACAATCACGTCGAAAGATGTCGCCTGGGACCGCGTGTCGCGCGTCGACACCAGCAGCGAATGGTGG
>JAGQPF010000435.1 GCA_020426845.1 Planctomycetales bacterium | reverse complement strand
CTCCTCAGAATCTAAGGCCTTTCGATTCGCGGCCAACGGGAGTATCGGTGTGCAACCGAACCAGAGGAAACTCGGGCTTTTTCGACGGCGATTTGGCGGTCAGTCCGATGTCTACGGCACTTACGATCTTCGAACCGGACAGGCTCGACAAGTAAAGGCGCCGGTTACCGACAAAGTGCTGTTCACGCACCTGAGGGGCTCACAACCCTACGGCGTGTACCTCCTGGTCAACAACATGACTCGGGCGCTCGCGGTGGATTTTGATGACCACAACTTGGAGTGGCCGATGCAGTTTGTTGCAGCAGCGAAGAACTACGGCATCGAATCCTACATCGAGCGCAGTAAGTCAAAGGGCTACCACGTATGGATCTTCTTCGCGAATCCCGGGGTCCTTGCTGCTAAGGCGAGGCGCGTCGCGCGCCGCATCCTCGATGAGATCGGCAAACCCGACACGGAGGTGTTTCCCAAGCAGGATCAGCTCGACGACACGCGCCGATACGGCAACTTCATCAATGCGCCGTTGTTCGGCACTCTGGTTCCGCGAAACCGGACCGTGTTCGTGATGAGGCGAGATCCCATGCGTCCCTACGCGGATCAATGGGCATTCCTTGAACAGGTGGAGCTCGTGTCCTAGTCGGCTCTGGACTGGATCATCGAGGTCAACGACCTTAACCAGGTGTCAGTAACCGCCCGTCCACGATGGCTATCGACGACAACTGCATCTAACCCGCACTTCGGACTCCCACCTTGCGCCCGACGCATGCTGGAAGAGGGCGTCTTCGCGAACCAACGCGTCGCCTGTTTTCGATTGGCGGTCCAGTTGAAACGCGTTGGGCTACCGTTTGACCTGGCGGTCTCGGCGTTGATGTCATGGGCCCAGAAGAACAATCCCGACCGCGGCAAGCGGATCATCACACCAGCGGAGATTACTTCGCAGACTTCGTACGCGTATCGCGGCAACTATCGCAGCTGCGGCTGTGAAGATGAGGCCGTCAAACCGTTTTGTGACAAGTCCTGTCCCATACACCCCAGGGTCGTGGCGCCGTGAAAACCAAACGCCGAGCAAATACGACCGCTGAATCGACCACGCTGAAGTTTTCGGCAGAGTTCGTTAGTGTCAAGTCACTTGCGGTCAATTGGGACTGCTCTCGGACGACGGTCTCAAGGATCCTGGAAGAGGCCGGCGTTCGCCCATACTACTTCGGCAGCGGGCCCAAGGGCGCCAAGAGATACCTGAAGACCGATGTC
This sequence comes from Planctomycetales bacterium, assembly GCA_020426845.1. Taxonomy (GTDB): domain Bacteria; phylum Planctomycetota; class Planctomycetia; order Pirellulales; family Pirellulaceae; genus JAGQPF01. The sequence continues at coordinate 719 of JAGQPF010000435.1, read as the reverse complement.
GAGAGATTCCTGCGGTCGGTGCCACATCCGGAGTAGTACGGCATGCCTGTTCGGCCCCGTTCGAGCGCTGGTGGGATACGCTGGTTGGCCGATCGCACTTGATTTTGAGAAATCGCGGCGAATTCGGTTGATTGGCTACTAGAGTCACGAATAAGCCCGCGCGGGTCCGTGAGCGAGGGTTCAAATTGTCGCCGCTCCCCTGCCCGGTCTTGAGATTTCTATTTCGAAAAGCCTGCGTACCAGATTTGAGCCCAATGCGCCGAAACCAAGCCTGCGAGTCTCGGCTGGCGCGTACGCGTAGCGTACTCGAATTCTGTTGCAGCATGTTGATAACGCACGACTTCGACGGCGGAATCAGGCGGCGCGATAGTAGTGCCGCAGGAGACCGCCGAGCGATTGCTGACAACGGACTCGACCAATATCCGTCTCCATGTCGATGGAATTTGGCGAGCGCCCCATCGCATGATCTGCCACGGTGCGATTCCCAAGCCCCTGATGCGGGCGATGCCGGTTATGGAATCGAACAAATTCCTGATTGATATGATTGAGGTGCCGCAGACTAAAGCACATAAAGTGGTTCAGGCATTCTCGCTTGATGGCACCAATCCACGCTTCAGCAAACGCGTTAGCGTCGGGTGCCCGAACCGGCGTTCGCAATCTTCTTATGCCAGCATTTTGGAACACGCGATCAAACGCCGTTGAGTATTTCGTATCGCGAT
>JAGQPF010000434.1 GCA_020426845.1 Planctomycetales bacterium | reverse complement strand
TTATCAGCCGAACGGGTTATACCGGAGAGGACGGTTTCGAGTTGATCGTACGAGCCGAGGACGCTGGGCGGGTCTGGGAGAATCTACTGCTGGCTGGACGCCAGCACGCCATCACTGCCGCTGGGTTAGGCGCCCGCGACACGCTTCGCTTAGAAGCGGCAATGCCACTTTACGGCCACGAATTGAGTGAAGAAATGGATCCGATTACTTGCGGGCTGGGGTTTGCCGTAAATTTGAAGGACCGAGTCTTTATAGGTCGCGAGGCATTGGAAAATCGTCGGTCCAGACCGCTGGGGGTCAAACGGATTGGTTTGCGTTTGGCAGGCAAGCGGGCCGCCCGAGAAGGAGCCTCCCTCATTGATTCTGACGGTCGCACCGTTGGGCATGTGACCAGTGGAACGTTCTCGCCGACTTTACAGTATCCCATTGCCATGGGATACATAGCATCCGAATTGGCGATCGAAGGCACCGCGATCGATGTGGACATTCGCGGCTCTAAAGCAACCGCGGAAATTGTTACGTTGCCGTTCTATCGCCGGGTATGAATGTCGGCAAACTCGTTTTCTCACGCCAGGAGCTCTACGGATGAACCCCGAAGATTTGAAATACAACGTCTCCCATGAATGGGTTGGTTTGATTGAGGAAAATGGCGAACAGGTTGCCGTTGTTGGGATTACCGACTTTGCCGTAGAACAATTGACAGACCTAGTGTACATGGCGTTGCCGGCAGTTGGGACTCGTGTAAAGGCCGGGCAAGAATTTGGGGAAGTCGAGTCGGTGAAGGCGGTCAGCGCGTTGTACAGCCCCGTCGATGGCGAAGTAATCGCCAGCCACGAAGAATTGGTAGATAACCTGGAAACACTTGGTTCCGATCCTTTCGGACAAGGCTGGATCATCAAAGTGCGTCTGGAAAACGTGACCAGCTTGGACGGACTGATGGATCGTGCTGCATACCTCCAGCAATGCGCAGATGCGTGAGTGAATTAGCTATGGCCTACTTGTTTAATACGGTTGAGGACGTACGAGAAATGCTGGCTGCAATTGGCGCGGCGAGCGTGGATTCGCTGTTTGACTGCATCCCGCGGGAGTACCGTTACTCCGGTGCTCTCGAAATTCCACCGGCGATGTCGGAAATCGAATTGACGCGCCACATGGAACAACTGGCTTCACGCAATCAGGGCGTTAGTCGCAACGTATGCTTCTTGGGTGGTGGTGCCTACGATCACTTCATTCCTGCCGTTGTCGATCACTTGGCTGGAAGAGGTGAATTCTATACCTCCTACACGCCTTACCAGCCCGAAGTCAGCCAAGGCAATTTGCAGGTCATGTTCGAATACGAGACGTTGATCTGTGAACTTACCGGCATGGATGTGTCCAACGCCAGTTTGTATGACGGGGCCAGCGCTACCATCGAAGCCGTCTTGTTGGCAATGGCCAGCAAACCCAAGTGCACGAAAGTGTTAGTTCCGGACAATTTACACCCTGAGTATCGGCAAGTTCTGGCAACCTACTTGCAGTGGACCGCCTACGAGCTTGTCGTTGTCTCTTGCCCCGATGGAGCAATCCCGCTTGACAATTGGATCCAACAGATCGACGAATCGGTGGGCTGTGTGGTACTCAGTCAGCCGAATTTCTTCGGTATTGTCGAAGATCTTGCCCCTGTCGCAGCGGTTGCCAAGGACGCAGGTGCCGTGGTGGTGGCTGTTTGCGACATGATCAGCTTGGGCATCCTGGCGTCGCCAGCGTCTTGGCATGCGGACATCGTTGTTGGCGAAGGCCAGGTCTTGGGCAATCCATTGCAGTATGGAGGTCCCTACTTGGGAATCATGGCTTGCCGCGAAAGTTTTGTACGACGCATGCCGGGCCGCATCGCTGGCCAAACCGAGGACAAGCACGGTCATCGGTGCTGGGTGCTGACTTTGCAAACCAGGGAACAGCACATTCGTCGCGACAAAGCAACCAGCAATATCTGCACCAATCAAGGCCTATTTGCCTTGCGAGCCGCGATTTACTTGGCCTTGCAAGGCCCGGTAGGCCTAAGGGAAACGGCGGAACATTGCGCGTGGAAGATTCAATACCTGCAGCAACAGATTGTGCAGAACGAGCGTTTTGAACTTCGCTTTGCCGGAAGCAATTGGCGTGAATTTGTGGTGCGAGACCTCGACAACGACGTTTCGACTTTGCTCAAATACTGCCGCGAAAGGCAAATTCTGGCTGGTCTTGCCCTAGAGACGTGGTATCCCGACATGCGAGACTGCATCCTGATTGCCGCCACCGAAAAGCGCACGCGGGCAGAACTCGATCAACTGGTCGAATTGCTCAACGCAGCACCGCGTCAAAAGGAGGTGTCCCATGCGTAACGTACAAGCCACACAACTGATGTTCGAACTCTCGCGACCGGGTCGCCGCGCCAACATGCTGCCTGAGTGCGATGTTCCGACGAACTCGCTGGGAGATC
>JAGQPF010000433.1 GCA_020426845.1 Planctomycetales bacterium | reverse complement strand
CGATAAAGACCTTGCCGCCATGACTGACGGGCGACGGGTACGTTTGCGTGCCCAACGGGACGGACCAGAGAACATTCTCTCCGGTGCTTACGTCCCAATAGGAGGGCACATCGCGAGGAGCGTTCCAACGGGACATCGCCAGCGCAAGGACGGTCATTGCCAGCATCAACAACCGCAGGCTGAACGATAGACGCAGGCGTCGTTTTCCGGGCGAGTGTGTAGAGGGCATTTCAAAAATCTTCCCTGGCGCAATCGAAGGCAGTTTTTCTGGTGGTTTTATCAACCCGATTGCCGATCGGGAAGTTTTTGAAATGCGTTGTAGTCATGTGTCGAGCTGGCCGGTTCTGGAGAAGTTTGCAGGCAGGGGAGGCCCGGTGTTCCAGGCGGATCAGGCAGTTTGGCGGATTTTTGTTGGCTCGTTCTCTACGCGGCGGCCGCCCAGTGGGATTACGCCCGAGTGCCTCAGCTTTCGCCAGTTTGCCCCGTCTCTCGCTGCGCCGCACCATGCGAGCCACGGCGTCGAGTGGCGATTGAATGCTATTGGCCGCAATTCGACATCAGGTCTATAATCCCGAACCTCAAACGGGTTCGCTGCAACACTTTGGAACAATCAGGCCGCCGCGACAGGCAATGTTCGGCAGCGTTCCGCCGCCCGAGATTGAGGCCCTTTCGTACTCGATGGATCGAGATGTTTGGACAAGGATGTCCTCACGAAATCGTCCGAGCGCGCTCATTGATGATGCGCTGCTTAGCGCCTCGTGCGCGCGGGCGTCGGCTTAGGGCGATCCGGACGTTGCTTCAAGCATTGGGCTTTGTGGCGTTGTTGGCGTTGGGCAATCCGAGTCCCGTATGCCACGCCGAAGAAGCGACGGTGCGAATCGCTTGGGGCGGCGGCGCCGCCAAGATGTGGAAGGGACAGATTTCTGTCACTGGCGGCGCGATTGCGTCTCACCGATCTCTCGGCTTGTCCCCCGCTTCTCCGGGCGCATTGGAAGTTACTGCCAATGCGGTGTTGATACAACAACGCACACCTCAAGCCTATGATGGGATCGACCTGACCATTCGACCCACCGCGGGGGGCGATCCCGGCAAAGTCTTTCTGGACATTGAGCTCGCGCTGGCTGCTGCGCCGCAGCCCGCCAGCCCGAACGCTGCCGCGCAGCCTGCGCCAACCCAAATTGCGTCTCAGCCGGCCCCATTGCCGGTTCAGCTTCGCGTCACGTTGGCCGAGGTGATGAATGCGAATCCGAGTCTGACGTTGGACGAAGACGGCAACAAGTTGTTGGTGCGGCGGGGGCCGGGCGATTGGCTGCGTCTGCAGGCGGATGATCCCACGGCGACAGCGCTCGACGCACCGGAGCGAGGGCCGCTGATCTTCGCGCCGGAGACGCGACTGCGGCTCACGCCGAGCATTGTGCACAGCGTATTCGCCAATGGCGCCTCTTGTCGGCTCAAGGCACAGTTGCGAGTCGCCCGAGGAGGCGGGGAGGTGTGGAGCGACGAGTTGGCTTTCGTTCCCGACGAACATCAGTCGGCAAAACTTGCTCGGCCCATTGAATTCGTGCTGCCTCGACGAGAGGGAGTATACGATCTGGTCTTTCATGCGACGGTGAAGCGAATCGTCGGCACTCCGTTTCGTCGTGACGCCGTTCAGATTCGTCGCATTCAGTTGGTCGTTCTTGGCGGCGCCGAGCCGCCGCAGGCCGAGACACCATGGCGGTTGGTCGATCAATTCGATCCAGCCAATCCGACGTGGCGTCAGTGGGTTAACCGCTTGCCCGGCGTCAGCTACCTCCCCGGCTTCGACCCGGCCCAACCGCTCGGCAACGGCAAGATGGATCCGGTGCAGCACGGCGATCGTGAGTGGGTTCAACTCAAACCGGGCGGCTGGCAGTCGTTTCCTCTGCCGACGGGCGGGCACAATCACCCGCATCTCGTGGAGGTCGACTACCCGGCTGACTTGACTCAGTCATTGGGAGTCAGTGTTTTGCAAGCGAATTTGGCGGGGGTGCTGGCTCCGCCGAACGTCGATGCAGGCATTCATGCCGAACCCGTCGCGGGAGAGGCAGGTGTGCGGCGACTGCGACTGATCTTTTGGCCGGGCCAGGCGCCCATGCTGATGTTGACCAACCGCCGCGACACGCCCGCCATCTTTGGCAAAATCCGCGTCTACTCGGGCGGCACGCGACTTCCCGGAGCTGGCTCTGGGGCGCCGGGAGGCCGTCTGGCGGCGACGTATTTTGACAAGCCGTTGTTCCCGGAGAACTTCAGCGCTGACGAGGGACTCGACAGCACTCGCCGCATGACGTTAGACGACTGGCTCACGTTCTACCACGGCGCCTCGCGGCTCTGCGACTACTTGCGGTTCACCGGCTACAACGCGGCGATCGTCAACGTTGCACGGGAGGGCGGCTCGCTGTTCCCGAGCGAGACATTGGAGCCAACGCCCAAGTTCGACAGCGGCGTGTTCTTCATCGATGGGCAGGATCCGCAGCAGAAAGATGTGTTGGAGCTGATGTTCCGGCTGTTCGATCGCGCCAAACTTCGGCTGATCCCCAGCATTCATTTCTCGGGTGCGTTGCCGGCACTGGAGCGAGCGCGTCGCAGCCAGCCAATCGTCGGGCTCGAGTTGATCGGCGCCCAAGGCACGCCATTGAATCCGACCAACGGCGCACCGGCCTACAACCCATTGCACCCTCAAGTACGAGAGGCGATGCGGGCCGTCGTCGCGGAACTGGTCGCCAAATACGGCCACCACCCATCGTTTGCCGGCGTCTCCATCCAACTCGACCCGGATAGTTACGCATTGCTGCCCAACGAGTTTTGGGGCCTGGACGACGACACCGTCGAGCGATTCCGCAAGGCCACCGGCTTTTCCTTGGATAGCGATCCGGCGGCGGCGACGGCGGCGGGACAAGGCGATGTGGAGTCGACGCCTCGCGGGGCTTCATCGCAAGTTACCCTCGCGAGCTCCGGTGGCGCCGGCGACCCGCAGCGATTCTCTCGGCGCGCGGCCAATTTGCGCGGCAACCTTGCGGAGCTCTGGATCGATTGGCGCGCCCAGGAGATGACCAAGCTGTTTCAGGCGCTGGCGACCGAAGTGCGACGGCACCGCCTGGACACCCGGCTGGTGCTCACCGGCGCCCGGATGTTCGACGGCACCGGCGCCCAACGCGCATTGGCGCCTCACCTCCTCCGCGCGCCTCCCATTGAAGCCACTGCCCGCCGCCTCGGGGTGGATGCCCAGTTGTTGCGAGAAACGGGACAGGGCATCATCCTGCTCCAGCCCGACCGCGAGCTCGCATTGGCCACGCTGCCGGAGATGGGGCAGCTTGAGTCGCTGGGGCATACCGAGGCGATGCGAGGCTTCTTTGGCAAGGCCTCCACCACGGGCAGTCCGTACGGCGTGCTGCTCTTTCAGGACGCGGACCCCTTGCGGCTGCCCGAATTCGATCAGGTCAGCCCCTTCGGGCAAAACCAATCCTACACCCAATTGCGGACCATACTGACCCCGGGCGGGCCACACGGACGCCGACGGTTTGCCAGACAACTCGCGGACAACGACCATCAATGGATTGTGCATGGCGGGGACATGGTTGGCTTGGGACACGAGGACTTCCTGCGCCCGTGGCTGCAACAGTTCACGGCCCTGCCGGAGGCGCCCTTCACGGACGTCAAGCCCCCGGCCGCAGGCGACTCCCAAGCCGTGTCGCAACACCAGCCCGTGGTCGTCCGGCAAGCCACTGTCGGGCAACGCACCTGCGTCTATCTGGTCAATGAGTCGCCTTGGACGGTGCAAGCCAAAGTACGCCTTAAGCTGCCCGCTGGCGCCACGGCGATGGACGCTGCCGGCCAGCCGCTTGCGCCGCTGAATTCGATCGCGGAGGGAGTCGAGTGGGCCATGGAGCTCGAGCCCTATGGTCTACGAGTCGCGTGGCTGGGCGCTGTCCAGGCTGGCGTGACCGATTGGCAGGTCACACTCCCCGACGGTGTCATCGATCGCTTGCGGCACGAGCTGAATGAGCTGCGTGACCGAGCACAAAAGCTGCAAACGCCGCAGCCACTGCGGGCGCTCGTCAACGGCGACTTCGAGCAAGCCGCCGCGCCGGCGCGCACCAGCGAGGACGCCAACGCTACAGTGGCGATCCCCGGCTGGCGAGTCGTTACGCAATCGAGCACCGTTGCGCTCGACACCAACGTGCAGAAGAGTGGCAAGCAATCGCTGCGGCTGAATGGCTCCGGCAACGGACAAGCGCACGTCGTCAGTGATCCGTTCACCGTCCCGGCCACCGGGAAGTTGTATGTCTTCGCTTGGATGCGCGTGGCTAGCGAGCAGCCGCAGCCAAAGCTGCGTGTGATGATTCGCGGTGACGACGGCTACTACAGCTATTTGTATGTTGGCGCAGAACAAGGCTTCCCGCTCTCCACCGAGTGGAAGAACGGCTTCCTCTTTCCGTTCGACCAGATCCCTCCACAAGTCAAGCAGCTCACACTCGAGTTCTCGTTGCTTGGCCCGGGCGAAGTTTGGATCGATGGAGTCAGCCCACTGGAGTACTGGTTCACGCGGTCGGAGCGCAACAAGCTGATCACCGACATCGGGCGGCTTGGCTTCAATCTGGAACACCAAGTGGGCGACAGCATGCGGTTTCTGGACGGCTACTGGGCAACCTTTTTGCTCAACCACGTTGCAGCGCCGCCGAAGGCCGTTGCCCAAGCGCCCGACGGAAAGCCCGCCAGCCGCAAGCCGGTTGACCGCATTCGCGATCTTGTGCCACCGCTGAAATTCCCTCGCATTAAGCGCTAGGGACGGTGCGCTTGATTGCCGGCGGGCGATCCTTCAACAGGCGGACCGTCTGTTTCAGGGCTATCCTCGCAATCGCCACCAATCGCGGAGCAAGGGCGCCCACCAGATCGCGGCGACGGCATGCATTGCCACCGGCATGTAAGTGTAGTGCTGGTGAAGCAGTTCGAACTCGGCGGCGCCCAGGATCCAAAGCATCGCCATCACCGGACCGAATGCGGGGAGTCGTAGCAAATGTCGCTCGAACGTCTCCTGCCAAGCGTCGGGCGCAATGGATGCCAGCAGCCAACGCCTTGCGAATTCGGACGCGAGCAGCAATAGACGTAGCCCGAACAACCAGGCTGCGATCACTCCGACGACCAGAGCCGTCAAGTTGAAAACCGGCTGGAGCCAGATCAACGGCGGGCGCTCGATCCAATGCATCGCCTGGAACATCGCCATGTGCGCGGTGGCAGCCGGCATCATCCAGAGCACAAAGCGGCGCCACGGCGCCACCGCGTGACGCGATGGTTCAATGACACTCCAAGCGAGCGGATGTGCCGAAGACTCTTGGGGACTTTGGTACGGGTTGTCCGACATTTCCTCGGCTCACGGCGATGGTTACTTTGCCACCGTGACTCGCAAGTCGTCGATTTCGACGCCGTCGCCGATGCAGCGGAACACGAGGGTTGGCTTTTTCACGCCAAAGGTCGGATGCGTTGCTTGCAGCGGCTGTTTGCCGTCGATCGTGGCCTTCACTTCCGTGCCCGACGTCACCAATTTCAACGCGTACCACTGCCCTGTCTTGAACTCGGTCGCCTCGGTCGCGAGCGTCTCATTCGGGTCTTCCTCACGGCGATCTTTGTCGACGTGCTTCATGATCTTCCACGATGTGGGCGTGACGATGACGGAAAACAGATGCCCTTTTTTCTTGAGCTCGCCACGCGCCGGGTCGAACCCGAAATGGAACGCCTTGCCTTGGTTGACGAAGCGAAAACGAAGCTCGTAGGTTGCGTCTTTTGTCTCGAGCGTTCGCCGCGCCGCAGCCGCATGCTGGTCGGCAGGCAATTCCTTGGCACGCAGCACTCCGTCGGCAACTTGCCAACTGCCGTTATTCGTGTTCCACCCCTCTCCCAAGGCGTTCCGTTGGAATGCATCCTCCAGAACCACGCGCTGGTTGTCCGCTTGAGCGTGCGCAATGCACGGCAAACAGGCGAGGCACAGCGTTCCCCAGGCAATCGGGACAATACGGCTCATGGCGAATTCTCGGTGGAGGAAGGAAAGGAGACGCGATCGGAACGCATCGAGTCAATTTAATCGCGGGGGACGTCGGACGCCATCGGCGCCTTCCCCTCACCGAGGCGCCAATCGAGCAATTGCTGGTAGGATGTTGGGCGTCGCTTACAGCCAGTTGCCAACCCACAATCTGTCCGCGCCATGACCGCCGTCACGCAGGAATCACAGGGCGTCAGCCGTTTCGAGTACGACTTGCTGCGCATCACGGCCGGCCTGCTCGCCGAGACGCCGCACAGTCCGTTTGCATCCCGAGGCAATCACACTCGGGCGAAGCCAAAGTGTCTCGGCGCAGAAGCCGTGAGATTGCTCAAAGATACACTGGCGAAGGGTGTGGTGCGTTTTTTCGCCTCGCGTGGCTGGCGGAGCGAGTCGCATTTGAGAAGCGACCAGATTCGCCAGGGCCCGGTCTGGCTTCGCACTCCGGCCAGCCAGCTCGGACTGACGTTCTCTCCGCACACGGTCGACTTTCTCATCGATCTGGTGCGCGAATCGCCCGAGCAGGTCGCCGGCTGGTGTCCCCGCCGCGAAACACCGTTGGCCATCGGCGACCGCCTGGTGATCTTCCTGGCGGTGCGAGCCATTCAGCATCAGCCAGGGGGAGCAATCCGTTGGTCCAGCCCAGCGGTCACGGGGGATGGGCTGTCGATGTTGATGTACCCCGACGCTGCGGTCGCATCGGTCAGCCGCAATGTCGATGAGGGCGCATCCGGCGTGAACGCTCCCGACTTTGCGCCCTGGACCACCGGCGTGGGCGGTTGTTTGCTGGAAACGCTACAGCGCGATGTGACAGGCCGTTGGCTGGCGATCGAACGGCAAAAGCGACAAATCAGCAAGTGCTCGGAAATGACGTTGTTGGGGCGATCACAGCGATGGGTGCTGGAGGCGTTTTTCGATCAATTGGAGCGCGTTCGACGTTGGGATCTGGCGACCGGAATGCTGGCCGCGCTGGGCGGACTGATGACTCCCGATGTTTTACCGCAGCACTGGATCGGCAAACTTCGAATGGGCTCGATGCGTTTGGCCGACCGCGCCGAAGTGTACAACGAGGCGTTTGCGTTTCTGCGATCGTCGCTTCGCATGCAGCGGTGGCATAATCGCGCTTTGGGAGTCGGATTCGTCGACGAGGACTATGAGGCAGCTCAGCTCTGGAAAGAGATTTGGGAGTCCCTGGGAGGCTCAAAGAGCGTGGAAGCCGTCCAGCGGATCGTCGAGTCCACTCAGTTTTAGACGCTTTTTTCAACTGCCTCATCGCAGGCTGTGTGGCATACACCCGTTCCGGGATCTCTCTAATTCCGGCGGGGACTGAGCTGCCGATCCCTCGCTAACGCTCTAACGCTTCGGGTTTCCTTCTTCAATTCAAGAGGTTGTTTCGATGGCCGGCTGGTTGTTTTCACCGGGCTGTCAGTGCCATTTCTGTGTTGGACCGGTTTGACGTAGAATAACGGGGTATCCAACTCTCTGGAGTCTCGTCATGAGCCGAGCGTTTCGCATCTCCGTTTCCGACTCCCTCAGCAAGGTGATCCGCGCGGAGGACCACGTTTGCTCCCAGTTGGAACTGCTGGAAATTCTGCCGCCGGACCAGATGTCCGACCTGTTGGCGGCGGAATTGATCAAGCTCGGCTTCGAGCCAGAGGATGATCTGCTCGTCCGTGAGACCGACGGGATTCAAGTGGCGATCAATGTCAAGGAAGGCACGGTTCAGGTGCAGGCGACGGCAGCGCAGGACATTAGCCTGTCCGGGGAAAAAGAGGGCCGTGCCTACGATGATATGGGGCCCAACGCCAAGAAGGTCGAGCAGAATTTGCGTGAACAATTGCGATCACGCTTGGAAGCTCAGGCCAACCAGCAGGAAGACCAGCTGCAGCGGGAGCTGACCGACAGGTTGGAGAAAGAACTGACCGATCTGCGTCAGGAGCTCGACCGAGCGGTGAATCGGGCCACGGCCGAGGCGCTGAAGCAGAAGGCGGCGCAGCTCGGCCAAATCAAGGAGATGACCGAGGACGCCGAGACGGGATCGTTGACGATCGTCGTCGAAGTTTAGGACTCCGCTGCTCACAGAGGCGCGAAGACGCAAAGGCACGATGCATTCCAGGCCTCACGTTTTGCTGGTGACTGCGGACCACTGGCCCGCTGCGCTGTTGGGCGCCGCGGGCCATCCGTGCATCGAGACACCGACTCTCGACGAGCTCGCGCGGTGCGGCACGCGATTCACCAACGCCTACTCCGAATGCCCGGTCTGCATCCCCGCTCGGCGCACGTTGCTGACGGGAATGGCCCCGCGGTCGCACGGGGACCGCACCTTTCAAACCACGCTGGAGCTGCCCGACGCAACCACCATCGCCACGGCCTTCCGTGACGCGGGCTACCAGGCTTACGCGGTCGGCAAATTGCATGTGTTCCCTCAGCGAGCTCGGGCGGGCTTCGACGAGGTCATCCTTGCCGAAGAGGGCCGGCCGCATTGGGGCGTCTGGGACGACTACGACATCTTCCTGGGCGAGCAGGGCTTTGCCGGGCGGCAATTTGACCACGGCATGAGCAACAATCAATATGCGGCTCGGCCGTGGCATCTGCCGGAATATTGTCATGTCACCAATTGGTCATCCCGCGAGATGGCCAAGGTTATTCGGCGCCGCGATCCGACGCGTCCTGCCTTTTGGCATCTTTCGTACACGCATCCCCACCCGCCGCTGGTGCCCTTGCAGCACTACTGGGACGTCTATCGCGACAAAGATCCGCCCTGGCCCGTGCACGGTGACTGGGCCCCCGTGGAGTGGGCCGCCGGCAATCCGCCTGCAAGCGGGGGCCAGTCGGCTCTCGGGCCGGCGCCGTTTCGGCTTCAACAGCAATACCATTCGACGCACGTTGCCGGTCGCGACGAAGTGCGCACCGCACTGCGCGCCTTCTATGCGCTCTGCACCCACATCGATCATCAACTGCGGCTGGTGATCGGCACGTTGCGGGAGGAACAGCTGCTCGACGACACGATCATTCTTTTTTCGGCGGACCATGGCGACCTGTTGGGAGCGCACGGCCTGTGGATGAAGCGGCTGTTCCTGGAGGGCTCCGCGAACGTGCCGATGATTCTGGTCGGCGCCAAATCGGCCGGCAATGTGGTCGAAGGGGCGGTCGACAAGAGGCTGGTCGGCTGGCAAGACATTATGCCGACTCTGCTGTCCATGACCGGCATCGAGGTGCCGTCAAGCTGCGATGGCGTGTCGATGGTGGGCGAAACGCGGCGCGAGTTTCTTTACGGAGAGTGCAACGAAGGGGATGGAGCGACCCGCATGATCCACGACGGGAGGCACAAGTTGCTCTACTATCCCGCCGGGAATGTGGTGCACCTGTTCGATTTGGAAAATGACCCCAACGAGCTGCACGACCTGTCCGGCGAAGCCGCACATCGTGAGACACGGGAGCGTTTGACTCGCTGGCTCATCGAGTCGCTCTATGGAACCGATCTGGAGTGGATCCAAGACGGCAAATTGGCGGGACGTCCGCATCGGGACTGCCCGCCTATGCCGAATCGAGGCTTGTCCTTGCAGCGTGGGATTCATTGGCCGCCCGCGCCGGTGCACCCGCCGCGCCGAGGCGAAACCAATTCGGGGACAAACCAATAGCTCTTAATCAAGAGGCGTTGAAAAACACCGTTTCCGGCATCGGCACAGCAGTTCCCGCAGAGAGAAGGCTGTTGCGATTGCCAGTTCGGTCCCTTTCAGCAGGCTTCTAGCCCTTGGACTCGAGTTCCCAGCGAGTGATGATCTCTTCGGCGCCGGTCGTCAGGCGGCGGATTTTGTTCGCCACATGTGCCTTCTCCGAGGCGCTAGCCTTCTCCACCTTGCGTTTCAGCTGGCCCAGCTTCTTCTTGCGATGGCGACGACGTTTCAATTCGCGACTGCGTTCACTGGCGGGCAAGGGTGTCTCTCCCGGGATCGGAGGATGATGGGGCGGGCCTAGTTTGATGGAAGAATAGATGGTTTACCACCCGGCTAGCCGGTGGTCAACGCCCGTTGCCCGAAACCCAGCGTCCAAGGGTCGCGCGCCTCACGCGCAACAGCCCCGGCAGGGGCGGCAGACGTTAGCCCTGGGCGCGAGCCCAGGGAATCGCGCAGTTCGCGGATCAGCTGGCTCGCGGATGAGCGCGTTCGTACGCCTCCAGCAGGCCAGCGGTGCTAATGTGCGTGTAAATCTGGGTCGTGACCAGGCTCTTGTGGCCCAGCAGCTCTTGGACACTGCGGATGTCGGCGCCTCGATCGAGCAGATGAGTGGCAAAGCTGTGCCGCAGCGTGTGCGGAGATGTGCGGAGGTCGAGGCCAGCCTGTTGGATGTACTTCTCCAGCATTCGCGCGACGCTGCGCGTGGTCAGTCTGCGACCAAAACGGTTGACGAACAGAGGCGTGCCCGAGTTAATCGGCCCAGTGGCAGGCGCCAATCGCCGAACACCCCGCCAAACGTCGATCGCCTGGATCGCATACGACCCCAGAGGGCAGAGCCGTTCCCGGCGACCTTTGCCGCGAATTCGCACGAGTTGCCCGATTACATCGAGGTCCTCATCGTTGATGCCGACCAATTCGCTGACACGGAGGCCGGCCGAGTAAATCGTCTCCAGGATGGCGCGGTCGCGCAGCCCCAGCGGCTCGTCGCCAGGCGGAGCCTCCAGCAGACGCGAGACTTCGTCGTTTGTGAGAAAGTGCGGCAGTTTGCGATCCGGCCGCGGATTGCGCACCGGTTTGGCCGGGTTCTCGTCCGCCAACCCTTCGCGTTGTGCGAATTTGTAGAACGAACGGAGCGACGCTAGACGGCGAGACACCGAACTCTTGGCATAACCCGCGTCGTGCAGAGCCGCAACGTAGCCCCGCACATCGCGGGTTGTCACCTCCGCCGGGGACGGCGGGCGTCCGGTCTCGTCGGAGAGAAAGTCGGCCAGCGACATCAAGTCCTCGCGGTAGGACTTGACGGTCAATTCCGCGGCGTTGCGTTCCGCCTGCAAGTAACGCAGAAATCTCGCAATCGCCCGATGCATGATGGCTCCCGGCAGAAGACCCGCCCGCCTCAACCTCTTGCCTGTTGAAAGGCGGATAGAGAATTGGCTGCTCAAGCCTCTTCGCTATGGTCCGTTGGCAAGGGCAGTGTGAACCGGCGTTCTTGCGCGTTTGCCTGCGCCGTCTGCCGGATTCGTTGGCTCAACACCGCCGCGTCGTACCAAGTGAAGCTTAGCTCCGGGTTCGAGGCGAAACGCCCCAGCGTCCGTAGCGTCTCGGACCGGTTGGTGTCGTCGTAGAGAAAGATGTATCGTTCCTCACCTTTCACCAAGGCGAGCACATTGATGTCCTGTTCCGACACGTAGAACCTCCTGTTCCCATGCGTCCACAGCGGTTTGCGGGATTGCTGCGGCGACCTTGCCCGGACGGCGGGGGATCACCGCCAAATCCATTGAACCGGGCAAACATGACTGGGGGCCGTGAACCGTTGAGGCCGTTTATCAACTGGCTGCTAGCGCGGGCCACACCAGGGCAAGTGGTGTTATCGGGCAAACCTTCGCCCAGTCACCAATCGAACTCGCGGGGAATCGGAGGAACCTGCCGTTGAAGGCGGCACGTTCGAGTTGACCGAAAAAGTTCACCAGGGGTGAAGATGGCAGCCACGGGAAGCCGCCCAACACGCTGCCTTCGTCAAGCGTAAAACGTTGGCTTGGCCGCTGTCGCAAGCTCTTGGCTTACCACGACTTCGCGAGTTTCTGACCCTCAACCCTCTCCATGCATCCAGCGGCCTGGAGGGTTGGGGGGAATAGGTAGAGCCTGCGGCTGCGTGGGATGGTGCGACGCTGAGCCAACATCGGCAACCTACGTGCGGAGATTGCCTTGATGACCACGAAGACCATGACTGGGATCACCACGAAGAGCGCGAAGACCACGAAGTGGAGGCGCATACTCCCCTCGTGAGGGGCGTTAGGTCGACAATATCGTTGGCGTTTTAGACCAGTTTACGACGCACCGCCCAGACGGCTGCTTGCGTTCGATCGCCAACGTCGATCTTGCGAAGCACGTTTTGGACGTGTTCTTTGACGGTCTCGATGCTGATGCCCAGCGAGCGGCCAATCTCACGATTGCTGAGGCCTAACGCCACGTGGCGAAGCACTTGTAGTTCGCGATTGGTGAGCGGTGTGTCGTCGTCGCGGTCGCGCCGGCGAGCCATGGTGCCTTTGACCCGAGCCATCAGGCTGCCTTCGATCGGGCCCTGGCCCGACGCGGCGCGTTGAATGGCGGACAACAGGTCCTCGCGAGTCGAACCCTTGAGCACAAAGTCGTCGGCGCCAAGCGCTGCGCTGCGGGCGACATAGGTCGGGTTGTCATAGGTCGAGATCATCACCACCCGTTGGTCGGGGCGTTTTTCCCGAACCTGTTCCAGGGCGTCGAGCCCGTCGGTGGTGTCCATCCGAATATCCAGCAGTAGCACGTCCGGGGCGTGCTGGACCGCGGCGGATACTGCTTCGTCGCCATTCTCCGCCTCGGCGACAATTTCGATTCCTGTGCCTCGCAAAAGACTCGCAAGGCCGCTGCGAACCACTTCGTGGTCATCAGCGACAACTAAACGTATTCCCATCAATGAGCTCCGGTATTGCGAATCCGTGCCGCGCTTTGTGCGCGACAGGCGAATCCGTTTGGGCCTGCCCTCTTCCCTGCAGACCTTGGCGCCTTTTTGCCACTTGTGGGTGACTTACAAATATCTTAATGGTTGGAACTCGGGTTTGCCAAACGAATGGGAGGCAGAATAGGGTGGCGAGTTCCCGCCAAGGCGACAATCGTCAAAATCGGTACGACACCAGTGTGATCGTATGTTTCTGCTTGTCAACTGGTTGCGAAAACGCCACCCCGTTTTGACCAGGCAGCAGGGGTAACCTAGTTATTGAGCACCATCGGCCAGATGACCGGGGAAGACAGTCTGTTTTCCCGCGTCCGGGAGCCGTGGATCCCCCCAAGGTGCTTGCGATGACACATGGTCGAATCCTGCTCGTGGACGACGATCCCCACATCCTGGATTCCATGGCCGACTGGCTGCGAGAGCAGGGATTCGTGGTGGCTGAGGCTTCCGATTGCAAGTCGGCGATCGAATGCCTGCACCATCACGAATTCGACTTGATGGTCTGTGATATCCGTCTTCCCGATGGCGACGGTTTTGACCTTTT
>JAGQPF010000432.1 GCA_020426845.1 Planctomycetales bacterium | reverse complement strand
TTGGTTGTCGCCGACCCAGACGGGTGGGGAAATTTGGTTGTCGCCGAACTGCGCGCTTCCGGGAAATTCAATTGTCGCCAGCGACGAAAATAAACGTCGCTATACATGTGGCAAGCCTCGTTGGCCTATCGGACTTCGCTCAAGGTGATTTGACGTCGGACACCGCAACCTTTGAGCGACAGGTCAATGCGAGGGACCTGAAGCGAAACCTGGGCCAGCAGGATCAGGCGAGGCTCGACGAGTACCTGGCCTCAATCACCGATCTCGAAAACAAGATCGCCAACGACCGGCTATGGGCGGAGCAAGCCTCGCGGGCAGTTCCACCCGAAATCAATCTGGAGATCGATTCCTCGGACGTGGAGAATTACATCCGCACGATCTATGACTTGATGTTTCTCGCTTTTAGGGCGGACATCACTCGGGTCGCGACCTACCAAATAGCATCGGAAGGCGGGACCGCGCCGACGAACAATCTGTCCAAAAGGATCGGAATTAAGAAGGACTTGCACAAGCTGAGCCACTCCGCAGGAAAAACCCCCGAGGGCTTCAAGGACTGGGGCCTTTGGGACCAATTCATTGCCCGGCAACTGGCGTATTTCATCGGGCGGTTAAAGGAGACGCGAGAGGGAGACGGCTCGCTGCTCGACCGCTGCCTCATCTTCCAAGGCGCTGCGACCTCGCGGGTGCACAACAATTCCAACTATCCACTCATTCTCGCCGGAGGGCGGAGCGTGGGGCACCAGGCCGGTCAGTTTATCGCCTACGACGAGCAGAAGAACGCGCTCTCCAACCTATTCGTCCGCATTGCCAACGCGATGGACGTGCCGATTGAGACGTTCGGAGACAGCAACGGCATTTTGATGAGCGAGCTCTTCGTCTAACCTGCACGTGCTCAACGCTCTTCGATCTTCTCGTAGGCCGCGGTCGCGGCTTTGCGGACGATGGCATCCATTTGCGGCTGATCCAATCGGTCCGACCAACGAAAGGCGTACGATGGCTCAACACCGGAGGCGGCTTGGGCAGCGTTGATTGCTGCATGCGCACTCGGGTCTTCCAGTTGTGCCAACTCGTTGATCGCATGCAACCGCTCGGCGCAATCGCCGCTACTTAGCTGCTTCACGAAGTGATCGCGGCGTCGTTCGTTGAAGTCGACAACCAACACGAACGTCTCGCCCCCGTTCTCAAAGGGGAAGTAAGGCGGCGCCTCGATTCCGCTCCTGTCGAAGTGCGCAGACCTGCGGCGAGTCACTGGCGCGGAACGCGGGGCAGCCAACTGGGCGCGGACAGACTTCATCAGCGACGATTCCATTAGGTGCACCCGTCCAAACTGATCCACTCCATAGAACGCTTCGTGCAATGTCGGTGCACCGATGGGCTGTCGGACCAAGTCGACCGCCTGCCACAACTCTTGCTGACCCCCGATGAAAAGAAGACGCACCATCCCACTCGCCGGTGGCCCATAGTAGTAATAGCCGTCGAAGCGAGGCGCCTTCAGTGGCCAGTTCACCGTCTTCGCGTCTCCCTTCATCGTCGACAAGATCTTCGGAACCGCATCTGGCTTGGCGTCCGCGAACTCAGCCACACAGATCACACGGCTGTGCTCGACAAGCCATTCCGTTGTCCGGATCAAATACTGATTCAGATCCGCTAGAGCCGTGCTTGCCGAGCAGAGGCAGGCAGCAGTGATCAGCAACAAGCGTGTAGTCATGTCGCAACTCGGAGTACAGAACAATCAACGGGCACTCGGACTCCGTCATAGCAAGCGGTTGTTTACGGCTTGGCCGAGTCCGTCCAGAACTTCCGAACCGTTTCGTTCTGCTCCGCGAACTTGGCGATTCGCTGGGCGCGAGTTTGAACGGGTCCGCCCCTGATTCCCTTGAGTTCCGTAAGCTCGCATTGAACTTGCAGCACTCTGGGAGTTGCGTCTTGCGTGGAGATGAGAAAAAGCCGTCCATCGGCGAGGTCGTAGGGCATGCCGGCAATGTGCAACGTTCCGCTCCGGCCATCCTTGGTGAACGCATCGATCGCCATCACGTCGCCGTTGGACGTCGGCGCTTCAGCTCGATATTCCGCGCCGTCTCGCGGCCCGCCTCCGCCCCTGCCTCGGAGACGCTGTGAGTCGCACCAAATAACAAACGGCACGCCCGCTTGCGGACCGGCGAGCAGTTTCACCGAGATGACTTTCCCCGAGTGGATTCCAGGCCGGGCGGGTCCGTTGGAGGGCAATTGAAACGCCGACACCGCCTGTTCGATCCCATAGACTTCGGCGCGAAGCTCGCCCGTGGTCATCCCCGCTGCCAACAAAATCGCGATGCCCCAACTGGTCATACTGCGCATGATTCTCCCACCCGTTGTTAGGAGGCCGTTGAAAACATGTGAACCATGGTGCCAACCGATTGCCGGCCCAGGCCCCTCGCGATTTTTGCAGGTTTAGCGACAAATCCCAACCCCAGTCGGCGTTGTCTCCTCACTCGCGCTGCGTTCCATGGGCTCGCGCCCATGGCTAACGTCTGTCGCCCCTTGCGGGGCTGTTGCGCGTGGTTTGTTGGAGATTGAGGG
>JAGQPF010000431.1 GCA_020426845.1 Planctomycetales bacterium | reverse complement strand
CGACGACGACGAGCTATCGTCGTTGGCGACTCGACTGAGCGAAGCGTTTGCCGCATGCAAATAAAGGCCGTTGAACCACAATCACCGGCAGTCAATTCAACGGCTTGCTAGAGGGCGTTCCAAAACCTTCCCTGGCGCAATCGAAGGCAGTTTTTCTGCTGGTTTTATCAACCCGATTGCCGATTGGGAAGTTTTTGAAGTGCGTTGTAATTCCATTGAAGGAAGTCCACGGACATTTCATGCAGGACGGCGAGCGAATAGCGGGACGGCATGTTGTGCTGCTGGGCGTTGGCCACAGCAACGCCCATGTCGTGCGGATGTGGGGGATGAACGCCCCTGCTGACACGGACTTGACATGCATCTCCGATTTCCCCGTGGCAACCTATTCGGGAATGCTGCCGGCAGCGCTGGCAGGCCAGATCCCGCTCGCCGCCATGGAGATCGATTTGGTCCGGCTGTGCGCCTCGGTCGGCGCCCGGTTGATTCTGGATCGAGTGACCGGCCTGGATCTCCAGCGGCGCGAGGTGTTGTTCGAGCAACGCCCGCCAGCGCCGTTCGATGTGCTGTCGATCGGTATCGGATCGCGCCCGGCGATGCGGGACGTAATCGTGTCGGGCGACTCGCTCGTGCCAATCAAGCCGATGCAGACCTTTTTCACGCGGCTCAACCCCATCCTTCAGCGAATGTCCGGGCGTGTGCGGATCGCCATCGTCGGCGCGGGAGTGGCGGGGGTCGAGATTGCCTGCTGTCTGTCGGAGCATCTCGGGCGAGCGGGCACAGCTCACGAGCTTTCGCTTTATACAAGTGCAGAGCGGGTGGCGCCGGACCTGAGCAACGGCGCCCGCCGGCAGATTGAACTTGAGTTGCAGCGGCGAGGCGTGGCGACCGCGGTCGGCAACGCGGTAATTGCCGTGCGACAGGGAGAGCTTGAGCTGGCGGACGGCTCGGTCTGCCCAGCGGATGTCGTGATTTGGGCCGCCGGCGCTGCGCCGCCGCCACTGGCCGCTCAACTGGGCCTGCCGCTCGATCCGCGAGGTTTCCTGGCCACCGAGGCCACGCTCCGAACTGTCGCGCCGGGGCTGCCGATCTTCGCCGTGGGCGACAGTGGCGGCTTCACCCCTTCGCCCTTGCCCAAGTCCGGCGTGTACGCGGTGCGACAGGGGCCGGTGCTATGGGAGAACATTCAGCGGCTGCTGGCGGGACGGCCGCTGCGACCCTATCGCCCGCAGCGGACGTTTTTGAAATTGATCAACCTGGGCGATGGCCGGGCGGTTGGGCAATGGCGAAAGCTGGCCTTCGCGGGCCGCTGGGTGCTGCGTTGGAAGATGCGGATCGACCAGGCCTTTATGGACAAGTTCGAGCCAGCCGTCATGGCTGACTCCGATCAGCCGATGCAATGCTGCGGTTGCGGTTGCAAGCTGGGCGGCGCCGCGCTGGGCGCCGTGCTCGATGCGCTGCCCGGCATCTCCGCGGCGCGCGACGATGCCGCGATTCTGGATATGCCTGGTGAGCCAACTGACCAAGGCCGCCAGCTCCGCCAGGTCGCGTCGCTCGACTTCTTTTCGCTGCCCTTTCATGACGCATTCTTGTCAGGCCGTGTGGCGGCTCGGCACGCGGCGAGCGACCTGATTGCCATGGGGGCGAGTGTGACCCATGCGCTGTCGAATTTCGTGCTGCCGCCGGGCGAGCGCGCCGATCAAGAGCGAATGTTGAGCGACCTGCTGGCGGGGGCGAGCCGCGAGTTCTCGCTGCTCGGCGCACGCATTGTGGGGGGGCATACGACCGTTGGTCCGCGGGCCGAGGCGGGCTTCGCGGTGCTCGGCCAGTTGCTGGGGGCGCCATTGCAGAAGTCCGGATTGAGGCCGGGCGACCAGCTGGCTTTGACCAAGCCGCTGGGAATTGGCGTCCTGCTCGCCGCCCACATGCGCAGTCGCTGCGCCGCGCAAGACTTTATGGCGTTGGTCGACGCGATGCTCGAGCCGCAGGAGAGGTTGGCCCGGGCAGCAGTGAGCCACGGTTTTATCGCCGCCACCGATGTGACCGGTTTCGGGTTGGGTGGGCATCTGCTGGAGATGCTCCGCGCCAGCCAAGTCGATGCGATCCTGCGGCTCGCCGAGCTGCCTCGGCTGCCGGGCGTCATGGAGTTGTTGAAGGATGGAGTGGAAAGCAGCCTGGCCCCCGAGAATCAGCGGCTGCTGGCCGAGGTCAAGGTGTCGGACGAGTTGCGAGTGTCGCCGGAGTTCCGGCTGCTGGCCGATCCCCAGACCTGTGGCGGACTGCTGTTGGGGGCGCCGCCCGCCGTCATGGACGCGTTTCTGGCGACGGTCGCGGAGGCGGGGCTGCGGCCTCCGATGGTGATTGGAGATGTCGTCGGCAGCGGGCGGGGCGAGTTGACGGCGACGTTGTCGATGACGGATCGGGATTCCCACGGCGGCCACGGCGGGACGCGGATGCAACAGGGATAAGGGAAATGTGGGTTGGATGGTTGCCGTCCCCCTCGTCTCCTGACTCGAGATATTGACAACGGGAATTTCGCCAGATTATAAGTCCATTGGCAGTGTCGCTGATGCGCCGAAAGTGGGGCCGCTTGCGGCTCACGACGCCCTGGCGCTGGCGGGAACGAGGCTCCCTACAATCACCATCACGAACGGCCAACCTCACGTTTTTTCCGGCAGGCCGTTGCAGAACACCTGTTCCGGCAATCGCGCGAACTCAGTTTGACTTTTGAGCTCGCCCGTCCGATTGTTGGATCATCGTTGGATCACTGGATTCGTCGCACAGGTTGCTTGCAGGCCCAGAACAAGGGTTCGTGTGTGTTGTCGTTCCAACTCCCCGCCTTCCGTGCGCCGCTTCGTATTGCCTCGTGCCTCCCGTCTCGGGGCAAACGCTGGCTGTCGATCGGCGGAATGACACTTTTGTGTCTCCTCGCCTCGCGTCCCCTGCAAGCCGACCTGCCCGAGCCGAGTCGGCTTTCGCAAGGGCCCCCCCCTGTGCTCATGGTGGACGGGCTTCCCGCTCCGGCACGCTTGCCGCTGCTGCGGATGCCGGCCGAGTTCGAACGCCAACAGTTGCTGTTGCTCAGCTGCGGCGATCTGGCCGGTGCGCACGCCGACAAGCTGGCTGAGATTGCGGCGGCGGTGCGGGAGAAGGTCCGAGTGGTTGTGCTCTGCGCCGACAAGGCGCAGGAGATTCGCGTGGCGACGGCGATGCGTCGTCGCATGAGGACGTTGGAGAATGTGACGTTCTTTCACGTCGCCCACAACACGAAGTGGGTGCGCGACTACGGACCGACGGCGCTCAGCGCAGCCGACGGCAAGTCGGCGCTGGTGGATTGGCAATATGATCCCGGACGACCGGATGACGACGCGATCCCCGGCCACTTGGCCAATTGGGGCACAACGCCATTGCGACGGGCTGGTTGCTTTGTCGAAGGCGGCAATCTGCTTAGCAACGGCGACGGCTTGGTGGTGACGACCTCCGTGATCCTTGACCGCAATCTGCATCTCGACCCGGAGACGTTGCGGGACTCGCTGCGCCGGCAACTCGGCGCGCGTCGCGTGGTGACGCTGGAGCCGTTGGTTGGCGAGCCCACGGGACACGTCGATATGTTCGCCACCTTCACGTCGCCGGACACCGTTGTGGTCGGCCATTACGACTTTGACGACGACCCCGTGAATGGGCCGATCCTGGATCGCAATGCCGCGTTGTTGTCGACGCTGGAAGTGCCCGGAGGATTGATGCGCGTCGAACGCGTTCCGATGGGCGCTCGGCATGACGGCGTGTTCCGCAGCTACACCAACTGCGTCTTTGCCAACGGCGTATTGCTGGTCCCCAAGTATCGCGAGCATGACGGCTGGCGCCTGGGCCATTGCGAAATGCTGTTCCGGCGGCTGCTGCCCGGTTGGACTGTCGTGCCGATTGATGCGTCGGACCTGATTCAGGAGTGCGGCGCCCTGCATTGTGTTTCGCTCAACATTCCCGCGCTGAACGGCGCCCCCGACAAGGCGCCGAATGCGTTTGTCCCCAACCCGCTGGCGCCGCTCGGACGGGACGGGAACGGGGCAAACGTAAATGCGGCGAACGGGATCGCCCCACCGCTGCGCGGGCCCGATCTTGAGCAGCTGCTGCGGTGACGCGAAGTCGCTGGTGACACCCAACCTGGCCATTGGGATGCCTGACGAAAGCAGCTGTTCTCCCGCCGCCTCCTCGATGGCGCCCCCGCAGCGGGAGGCGGATGCGCGGATGCGGGCTGGACAGTTCGTGAGCGGAGCAGAATAATCGCCGTTGCTCGCGCTGCCGCCCACGCAGTATAGATGCTCACCTTGCCGCCCTCGCGCCGATGGACCGGTGCGCCTCCCTTCCAGCACGGACGCGGTTTGCCCCGCCCGAAGTGATGTTATTCCGCCGCCACGGTTACGACCCGTCCACTCTCGATAGCCGGTTGCGCGCCGACTTGCGGATCAGCAACGGCGACGGAATCGCCTTCGGAGGCATGGTGGGGCTGGGCGAGACCTTTCTGCCGGCGTTCGTGCTGGCGGCTGGATTGGGCGAGCTGACGGCGGGGCTGGCCGGCAGCGTGCCGCTGGTCATGGGCGGCGTGCTGCAATTGGTGTCGCTCTCGGCTGTCAGGCAATTGCGGTCGCACAAACGGTGGGTGGTCGTCTGCGCAGCGTGTCAGGCGCTCGCATTTTTGCCGTTGATGATCGCTGCTTGGCGAGGGTCCGTGACCCATGTCACCGTGTTCTTGACGGCGGCCCTGTATTGGGGCGCCGGGCTGGCCACCGGCCCGGCGTGGAACACCTGGATGGGCACGCTCGTGCCGCCGACGGTTCGCGCCAGCTTCTTCGCCACTCGCACCCGCAGCCAGCAGGTTGCGGTGTTTTGCGGCTTCCTCGCCGGCGGCGTTGCGCTGCAATTGGCCGCCAAGAACGACCGTGTCATGGTCACCTACGCGGCCCTGTTTGCTGCCGCCTGTGTCTGCCGGCTGGTGTCGGCGTCACTGTTGGGGTGCCAAAGCGAGCCCAATCCGCTGCCGGCCAATATGCGGCGAGTTCCCTGGCGGGAGGTGCTGGGGCACTTGTCCAAGCAAGAAGGGGGACGGCTGCTCGTCTACCTGGTCGCCGTCCAAGCCGCCGTGCAGATGGCTGGCCCGTTCTTTACGCCTTTCATGTTCGAGAAGTTGCGGTTGAGCTATGGGCAGTTCGTCCTGATGATCTCCGTCGCCTTCTTGTCGAAGATTATCGCCTTGCCGCTTTGGGGCCGGCTGGGAACCCGAATCGGCGCCGCTCGGCTGCTGTGGATCGGCGGAGTCGGCATCGTGCCACTGAGTGGCGGCTGGCTGATTTCGCAGCACATCGCTTGGCTGCTGGTCTTGCAGATGGTCGGCGGCGTGGTCTGGGCCGCGTATGAATTGGCATTCTTTCTGCTGTTTTTCGAGTCGATTGCCGAGGAGGAACGCACCAGCCTGCTGACCATTTACAACCTGTTCAATACCGTCGCCTGGGTGCTGGGCGCGCTGCTGGGCGGCGCCGTGTTGTGGTCGTTCGACGCGACCTACCAAGGCTATCTGGTGGTGTTTGTCTCGTCGTCCATCGCTCGCTCGCTATCACTGCTGCTGTTGTGGCGACTGAGAATGGCGCCGGTGCCCGCGGGTGAGATGAGCGTGCGGTCGGTCGCCGTGCGGCCTGGCGCCGCAGCCATGGACGCTCCCGTGCTCTCGAGCCTGCCGGATCAGGTTGAAGACGGTTTTCGCAGCGACGACTCGGACTGCGACGACGAAGCTCATGCGGTTGCAATGTCGGGCGACTCCGGGCGCCACGATTGAGGATTCGCGGCCAGGAAACGATTGGGGCGGCTGCACCGAAAATCTCGCGCCCACGGGCCGCCGCTATGCCGAAGATTGCCACTCGTTCCAACTCGGTCAAGGTTCGGTCGGATGAAAACCCCACGACGTTGACGAAGTGGCACCTAGCTTCGCTAAACTCAGACAAATGAACGATGTAGAGGGGCAATCATCGGCGGACTCGGCAGACACCATGATATGTTCAGCCCACTTGTTGAGTTCCGCAGTATCAATAGCGTCCTTGAAGTAGCGTGCCGCGACAAACCCAATCGTGTGCGAGTCCTCTATTGTCAGGCCGGTAATCAATTGAACATCCTTTCATCACGGCCAAACAAAATCGAACGAACCGCAGTAGAGAAGTTCAGATGTCGATTTCAATTTAACCTTCGGGTCTTCGATGGCGTCTGGGAATACCAGTACGAGAATGTTCGCATCTCCAGCAAGTTCTCGTACAGAATCGACATCCTCAGTGTTTAAGTAGCCGCCTAAGTACTGATACCGACGATGTCCATCGATTGTCTCGATGAACTCCGATTCGAGCCGCGTCCCTAATTCATCGCGAAAAGCCCACGTCGGATTGCGGTCCTCCCAGGCAGCATATTCCTCATCGGAAGCACTTTCATCAGGTTCGGGTTCCCATTGGCGCTCAGTGTGCAGACACGCCGCATCGCGTGATGGAAATGAACCAGCGAAGACATGCAATTTGCTGAGTCGTTTTCGGGACATACGTGTTTGCTCCACCATGATCAAAAAGTGGAATCTTGATTGTGGTAGCCAAGTAAGCGGCCGAACCACCGCACACCTCGTGCCAGCGGATGGGACCCAAATTGCAACTGAGAATATCCCGTACGAGCAGATTCAAACGTATGCCGAACGACACGCCATGACGGTTATCGACGTGGTTGATAGCGACGTTGGGTTAGGTGCAATCGTGTACGAAGTTCGCTCAACAACAGGCGAAGGCAAGGGCCGAGACCCCCAATTCACAGAGCGAATTGAAACGCTACGAACCAATGCTAGGCTCTGGTATCCACAAGGCGATGCCAGATCCTTTTGTGTTGGCTGTGCCGCACGTGGGAACATCCGGCAGAGCCAACACAAAGCCCGTATACGTCGCGTTGCCGCAATCTAGGGTGGCGGGTCTTCGGAATCGCGGAGTTTTAATGCGGGGCATTCTCGCCTGCATGACGAAAGGTGAACGGCTAAAATCTGCTTGGCGGATTCGACCAGAAAACAACACACACTTCGCCATGATCGCTGCATGCGGGACGCTGCACCCGGCACCCGGGGCGTTGCCCCGGGCTACGTTGAGGAAGGCCTTCAGCCTTCCGGGCTTTGAGGAAGGCCTTCAGCCTTCCGGGCTTTGAGGA
Source organism: Planctomycetales bacterium (assembly GCA_020426845.1). Lineage (GTDB taxonomy): Bacteria > Planctomycetota > Planctomycetia > Pirellulales > Pirellulaceae > JAGQPF01. The sequence continues at coordinate 12,884 of JAGQPF010000431.1, read as the reverse complement.
AGGCCTTCAGCCTTCCGGGCTTTGAGGAAGGCCTTCATTCAGCCTTCCGGGCTACGTCATGGAAGGCCGTTGGCCTTCCATGAGTTGTCAGTGGCTGTTGGGCTCGAGATGCTGCTTGAGATAATGGGCGCGCTCGACGTTGCGGTCGGCCTTGTCCAACTCGACGCCGCGCAGCTTTTGCAGGTGGGCGGGCTGAGTGTGGATGAACAGCTTGTTCACCGTCGGGATTTCCAGGTCGTTGATCAGCCCTAGGTTGACGCCCATCCGCACGCTGGACAGCAAGTGCATCGTCTCTTCGCTGGTGATCGTCTGGGCATTGCAGAGAATGCCGTAGGCGCGGCTGACGCGGTCGTGCAGGTCTTGAGAGTTCTCTTGCACTAAGAAGTCTCGCGCTCGGCGTTCGTATTCGATCAACACGGGCACGACCTCGCTCACCTGCTCGATCAGGTTTTCCTCGGAGCGGCCCAGTGTGATTTGATTGCTGATCTGGTAGAAGTCGCCCATCGCCTGGGAGCCTTCGCCGTACAGGCCGCGCACGGCGAGACTGATCTTCTGAAGGCTGCGGAACACCTTCTCGATCTGCCGAGTGATCACCAACGCCGGCATGTGCAACATCACGCTCACACGCATGCCCGTGCCCACGTTGGTGGGACAGGCCGTCAGGTAGCCGAGCCGGTCGTGAAACGCGTAGACCACTCGCTGCGAGATCTCATCGTCAATGCGGTTGATCTGGTCCCACGCCTCGCGAAGCGCCAGCCCGCTGTGCATCACCTGGATGCGGAGGTGGTCCTCCTCGTTGATCATCAAGCTCGATCGCTCGTGGGGATCGATCGCAACTCCGCGAGCGCCGTGGGATTCGGCGTGCTCGCGGCTGATCAATTGACGTTCGACGAGAAACTGGCGGTCGACTGCGGGCAACTGACTGACATCTAGGTAGGCGAGGCCCTCGAACGCCTCGCTGGAGAACACCCGCTCGCGAAACGTCGACTCGATCGCGGCGCGATCCTCGTCGGCACAGCGCCGGATGAACGGGAACTGTGCCAAATTGCGGGCCAGACGGATCCGGCTGCTGATCACAATGTCGGACTCGGGGCCCGATCCGCGCAACCATTCGCCGCAACCCGACGCCAATTCTTCAAGTTTCACGGTTGGTTTTTGGGACATGGGCTAGGTCGGACAGAGGATGGACGGGCCATCGTCGGAAGTGGGAGCCGGGAGTGATCGCTTCAATGGCGGCCGGGAAAGCGGCCCGAGCGGCGGGCAACCGGCCGCAAATCGGAGGCAAATCGGAGGCAAATCGGAGGCAGACTGCCGGTCCCTTCATTGTCGCCGTAGGCCGGCCACCATCAATGGGTGGTGTCAGTCGCCCGACGGCTCCTCCTCCAACGAGCGAATTTCGTCGCGCAGCTGCGAGGCCCGTTCGTAATCCTCCTCACTGACCGCGTCGCGCATTTCGCGGCGAAGCCGAATGAGGTTGGTTTGCCGCTCCGCGTATTCGGCGCCATGCAACGGGCGCTTTCCGACATGCTCCGTCTCGCCGTGAATGTTGATAATCAGCGGCTCCAACTCTTCCTCGAAGCAAACGTAATCGTGAGGGCAGCCGAGCCGTCCGACATTGCGGAATTCGTAGAACGTAATCCCGCACACGGGGCACTCCCGTTTGTCCAGTTGGGCCAACTCCTCGGCCGTCTGCTTGACCTTGAACTGCTGCGCCAGTGCTCCCGCCAGTGACCCTTGCTGTGTCCAATCGCCTTCGTTTTGCTTCTGGTCTTGCTGAGCCAAGTATTCGCGGGCGCAGTCCTCACAGAGATGCACTTCGCGAATCGCTTCCGAATCGGTGAGATCGGTGATGTGAAAGGTGGCAGGCTTCTCGCATTGTTGGCATTTCATCCGACCTTCCTTTGGCCAATGGGGTGAGGGCGAGAGCGACCTGATCCGGCAATCGACGCAGCGCCCCGTTCTTGACGCTGCAAACTCTTGTCATAAAATCACTTAACGTCAATCGGGATTCTACCAGCGGCGCCACCTCTGTCAAGATTGCCCACGTCTCCAACGGTTCCACGCACCCGCTTACCTCCGTTTGTTATGCCGCACCTGCCTGACTTGCCGAAATTTCGCACGATGGCTGACGGCCATCAACTGGTTCCCGTCTATCGGTGTGTGCTCAGCGACACGCTGACTCCCGTGTCGGCATTCCGACGGCTGGATGACGGAGGCACTGCCTGCTTGTTCGAGAGTGTGGTCGGCGGGGAGAAAGTCGGACGCTACAGCATTTTAGCGTGTGGACCGTTTATGGAGGTTTCGGCGCGGGGCACGCAAGTGACGCTTCGCCGTGGAGACGATGAAGAGTCGTTGGATTGCGATGATCCGCTGGTCACGCTGCACGATCAACTGGCGTCGCTGAAAGTCGCCAAAGCGCCCGAACTTCCTGGCTTCACGGGCGGCGCCGTCGGATATGCCGGTTACGACGTCGTCCGCTATGTCGAGTATCTCCCGAATGCTCCGGAAGACGACCGCCGGCTGCCGGACCTGTCGTTTGCCTTCTACGACCATCACCTCGTCTTTGACCACGTCCAGAAAACGCTGTATGTCGTGGCACTGGCGAGACTCGACCTGTTCGACTCGCCCGACGCGGCTTATGCGGATGCCGCGCGCCGCGTTGATGAGATGGTCGATCGGTTGCGGAGGCCCGATGACCTCGCGCCGCTGGACATCGACACTTCACGGCCGCCGCAGACGAAACTGCTGTCGAATTTCGAGCCCGAGCAGTTTGAGGAGGCGGTCCGCAAGTGCGTTGAGTACATCCGCGCGGGCGACATCTTCCAGGTGGTGCTGAGCCAACGTTTTCACGTCGATGTGCAATCGGATCCGTTGGAGATCTACCGCACGCTACGGGTGGTGAACCCGAGCCCGTTTATGTTCCTGCTGCGGACTGGCGGGGTGACATTGGTGGGCAGCTCGCCCGAGATCATGTGCCGCGTCAGCGGAGGCGAGGTGACGGTGCGGCCGCTGGCGGGCACTCGGCGTCGCGGGGCGACGGACGAGGAGGATCGCCGGTTGGCTGAAGAGTTGCTGGCGGATCCGAAGGAGCGCGCCGAGCATGTGATGCTGGTCGACCTGGGCCGCAATGATGTTGGCCGCGTCGCGAAATTCGGCAGCGTCACCTTGAGCGACGTGATGGTCATCGAGCGTTACAGCCACGTGATGCACATCACGTCGCACGTCACCGGGCAGCTGGAGGAAGGTCGCGACGCGTTCGACGCCTTGCGAGCCTGTTTGCCGGCGGGCACCGTGTCCGGGGCGCCCAAGGTCCGGGCCATGGAGATCATCGACGAACTCGAGCCGCATCGCCGCGGGCCGTACGCGGGCGCGGTCGGCTACTTCGATTACAACGGCGACATGGACACCTGCATCGCCTTGCGGACCTTGGTGATTCACAAGGGCCGCGCCTATCTGCAAGCCGGCGCAGGCATCGTGGCCGACAGCGACCCGCACAGCGAGTACCAGGAGACTCTGAACAAGGCCCGCGGATTGCTGCAGGCCATCGAGCTCACCGAGCAGCGCACCGAGGCACAGCGGCAATGAGGGTCGTGGCACAGGCTGCCAGCCTGTGATGTCGTCGTGGCACAGGCTGCCAGCCTGTGATGTTGGTCGTGGCACATGCCGCCAGCCTGTGGTCAGAGCTTCCCGCCGATAAACTCGAGCCAGTTGCCCTCGGGGTCTTGCGCATACACGACGCCGATCCGCCTTCCGTCGACTTCCGAGTACTTGGGCTCGGTGGCAAACTGCACGCCCTGCGCCGAGAGTTGAGCGTAGACGGCCTCGATGTCGTCCACGGTGAAGCAGATGTGCATTGCGCCAAGCTGATGTTTATCCAGTCCGCCGGGGCTGGCGGGAGGCGACAGGTAGTGCACCAGCTCAATCTGGTGACCGCCGGCTGTCAGCTCGAGAAACAACAGTTTGCGGCGGGCATCGGGAACGCCGGTGTGGTTCCCGCCGGGCGGCGCGATGGAGTCGATCTCCTTCAGCTTGGTTAGGCCAAGCTGGCCGACATAGAACCGCTCCATGGCCGCCAAGTCGCGGACGACGATTCCGGTATGGTGCATTCCGCTGAGGTGGATGGACACGGTGGGCACGCTGGGCACGATGTCGGACGAGTCTCGAGCAGCCTGTCGAAAAACACCCGGCTGACCGAAACCGCTTTCACTCGTCGGGAAAACTCGTTGGAAAAACTCGTTGGAGAGCGCTGGTTCGCTTGCCGGGTCAGGTGTCTTTCAACGCTCCTGGGGGCCGGATCAGTTTTCCGATTCGAATTCGGAGGTGGACTCGACTTCCGAGTGGACGCCGGTCACTTGCTCCATGATCCAAGCGTTCATGTCCCGCAGCATGTTCGAGTCGAGATCGTCGCCGCAAGGGTATTGACGCAAGCTGACCGACAGTCCGGCAGCGTGGAACAAACGGAGCTCGCGACAGGATTGGTCGACGGTGTATCGGGAGGCGTCGCGTCCGTTGGCGATCATCAGCGGAAGGTTGCGCGCGTTGCGCAGATTGGACAGCGGCGCCTGTCCAACGGGAAACGGTCCACAGAGCGAGATCGCGCCGGCGAACATCGAGGGCGAACGCAAGGCGAGCCGCAACGCCATCGAGCCCCCGTCCTCATAGCCGGCGAGAAACACCCGGCGGTCGCCGATGTTCAAGGTTTGCCGAGCGATTTCCACGCAGCTGCAGACGCGGTCGTGGGCCTCGCTGATTTGTTCCGACGTGGGGCACTCTCCCCAGAGGTAGCCGCCATCGGGATGCTTGGCGATGCCGCGAGGCGCCACGGCGGCGTAGTTGCGAACGCTGAGCTCGGGCATCAGGTGGTGAACCTGGCGCTCGCTTCCCCGGGGACCGTGCAGATAGACGATCAACGGATAGGCGTAATTGGGCTCGTAGTGCTGGGGGCGGAACAACGCGTGCGCCAGGCCCGGGGCCGCTTGCCTCGCTTTGGCCGGGAAGGCGATCCGCGGCGAGGAGAGGTGAGCCGGGAGCGGTTGACTGGCGGGAACACGTTGAATTCGATTCATGGGGAAGGCCGTGTGGGGTGGAGCGAGGCCGTGGGCGAAGGTTCGCCGACGTCAGGTCTAGGAACACGCCAAACCGCGACGGGTTTTAGCCAAGATCCGGCAGCGGGTCAACGTCAGCCCGGTGAGCGTCGGAAGTCCGAAGCGCGGGGGCGGGTCGCGGGCCGCTGGCGGCGTTGCGCGCTGAGACTTGGCGATGGCGTGGAGCGGTCGAGGCTAGGCGGCTGCCGCGGGCTTGGCCGGCGGCCGTGACAGCTTCGAAGTCAGAGAGCGGATCGCGGGAGGCGTCGGCTTCATGCGACGGCAGCAGGCAGTGCGGGGCTTCCCGACGCGACAGTGGGCGGTGAGAGGACGAGGCCAGGCAACAGGGCCATGTTCGTTCGGTGCGCCTTGCCCGGCGGCCCGCTGGCCTCCGAGACGGAACGTCAAACGCACGGACATTGGCAAGCCTCCGAGTCAACAGAGGAAGGGATGGAGTGAAGTCGATTGAGCGTTGCCAAGCGATTCGCCGATGGCGGCGACCGTGGCGGCGACGATCAACCAACAGCTTGATGTGACCCACTGATAGGTCACGAATATCGCCGACGATTTCGCAACGTCAAGCCCTCCACCCATGCTGGTGAAAGCAGTGCTAGCATCGCTGTCATGCGTCCGTTGCGGTGAAAGCCATCGCCCGCCAACGCCTCGGCATGCGCATTCGCCAGACCAGTCGGGCCTCCATCGCAGGCGACCCTTGTGAGGCCCGGTGGGCCGCTCAATCCGACTCGTCGGTCACGAACGACCGCACGGAAAGGCCCATGGCCGCGCCGGCCGCGAACAAGAGCCAGAAGAGGATCGGCGTTCGCGACTCGAGCCCGCTGGTGACGTTCATCCCAAAGATCGTGGCGAACGTCATGATCGGAAAGAAGGTCGCGGTCAACAGGCTGAAGCGGTAGGCCGACCGCGACTGCCGCTCGGCGGCGCGGGCCATCGCATAGTCGAATGTGCTGCGGATCTCCTCGGTCAGCAGGTCGGTTGCCCGGCAGATGTTGCCCGCGATGTTGCGGCAAAGTGACAATCCCTGGTCTTCCGGGCACAACTCCTGGGCCTCGACCATCGCCGCCATCTGGTTGTGCGCTGCGCGATGGATCGGCGCCAGCCGGCGCCGGGCGCGATAACACTGCTCGGCCGTCTCGATCTGCTCGGCCGCGTCCTCCAGCTCCTGCACGACGGCGGCGTACTGCTCCAGGTGGCTTTTCAGCGACGCGAGCCCCTTGCCGTTCTCCGACGACTTCCATTCGCCCTCCGGGTCGCGCCAATACAGCAGCACCTCGCGCTCCCAGGACTCCTCGCTCGGCGCGCGGTGCAGCAGCAACAGCAAGTGCCCGTCATGGGACAAAGCGCGTTGCTGACCGGGCACTTCGGCGACGTGCCGCCTCAGTTCGATCGGCAGCGAGCCCCAGTTGAAGGGGAACTTGACACTGGCCGTCTCGTATTTGTCCAGGCTCATGATTCCACTCTCTCCTTCGTCGATGACGTGTGTGGCGCCTTGGGAAGGCCGTCGCCGCGCTTTTGTGCGCGCTTTTGTGCGCGCTCTGTGCACGCTCTGTGCGCGTTGTTGTGCGGCTGTCGTGCTCACGACGTGACATTACGTTGTCAGTAAGCGGGAGGCAGTGAGCATTGTACTCGCGACAGCCCGCTGTTTGACGCCGGCTCGGCGCCGCTCAAGAGTCTTCCGTATCCAGCTGTCGCGTCTCGGCTTCCGCCTCGCTGTCCAGAGGCTCGACGGCGTGCTCGTCGTCGCCCGAGGGCAATCGCCGCACTGTTTGCTCGCCCCGATCTTGGTTCTCGGCGATCTCCTCGGCGTTCTCCTCGCCGCCGGCCTCCTCCGCCCTGCCCTCCACCGCCCTGCCCTCCGCCACCTCGGCCTCCTCCGCCTCGGCCTCCTCCGCCTCGGCCGCATCCGCTTGGCCCTCCCCCGCCTCGACGGCCGCCGTGACGGGCTGCGGCGATTGGTAATCCAGCAACACCGCAATCTGCGGGTGCTCGAACTGGTCCTCTTGGCAGCCGTACACCGTGCAGCTGCCATAATACTTCCAGCATTCCTCGTGGTGCGGCGTGTGGCAGCGGCGGCAGAAGACCAAGTCGTCGTCGTTGATCAGGTCGCCGCACACCTGGCACTTGACCTCGTCGAGGGCGACGAAATCGTCCGGCTCCTCGTCGCCGCAAAAGTTGATCCCCTCCGCGCGCGTCAGCATGGCTTGGTCGTATAGCTCCAGGCATGAGCGCACGAAAGCCGACAGCTGCTCGTAAGTGCGATAGCGAGCCTGTTTGCGAACGGTCAATTGGCCCGGCAAGAAGGTGATCCGCATCGGCGCCGACGACTGTTGGCGGCGGATCCGCTCCGCCACGGTGCGCACATTGGCCGTCAGCAGCCCGCGAGCGGCCTCGGAGCTGGACGTGAAGATGTCATATTGTTCGTCCAAGTTGACGTCGCCCATCCGGACGCGGGGCAGCCGCAAGCCGATTCGCGAGAATCCGGGAGTGACCAGCTCGCACTCCAGCGATGTGTCGGGCCATGTGATCGACACGGTGATCAGCTTGCGATTGGACGAGACCGTCACTCGCGCTGCGCCGTAGCGGAATCGCATCATCAGCGGCGACAGCATGCCGACGCCGGTGAACACGGCGTTCAAATCGCGAGACAGCCGGCGCCAAGCGCGGCCTCGGTCGTCTCGACGCGGCAACGGGATGCCCGTCGTCACCGCGAAGAACACAAACAGCACGATCAGGAAAGTGAGGCAGCCCGACATGGTGGCTACTGGCCCGCCCATGTTAAATCGGCGAGCCGAGTGCCCTCCCGGACTCGCGGCAGTCCGCGACTTGGCGGCCTCAAACCGGAATCAAAACCTTGGCGGTCCACTAGTCATCCCCGATGTAAAACACGTCGTCGTCTTGCGTGTGCGCGCGAGTTTGCGGCGCAGGCTGCGGCGCGGCGGGCGGAGTGGTCCCCGGCAGCGTGCTGTCGTCGATAAACAGGATCTCCGTCTCCGGCGCCTCCGGCGCGGAGCCCGAGAGCAGCGTCGCCCCGCCTCGTCGCTGGTAGCGGACCACGTTGGAGCGGGCGCCGGGGAGCTCAATCTTGCGCAGTGGACGAGGATCGACGGGAAACTGAATCTCGTCGGTCTCCTCCACCCACCGCCGCGCGGTCGGGTTCACCGCTCGGTCCAGGTTGATGTAGGCCAGCCGCGCCACGTCCCAGAGCCGCTCGCAGACCACATCCAGCCCGACATTCTCGCTCCACGGCAGCCCGACGTCATCCAAGTTCAGAAAGCCGCTGTAGGAGAGGTTGGGGTGAAACAGCGAGGTTTCCCAGTGGATGTCGGGCGGCTGTGACGGATAGAGAAACGGCAGTCGCAGCTCGATGCGATGGACGTCGATCCATTGCACTTCCGACTTCAAGGACGAGACACGGCCGACTCCCTGGCCCGCGAACTCCAGCCGATATCGATCCGGCGGGTCGCCCTGTGGCTCAACTCGCAAAATGCCGCTTTGCTCCGCCAAATGCGCCAGGTCCTGCTGGTCTTGCCGAAGTCGCTCGGCGCGCTGTCGGGAGTCCATTACGTGCCTCCCTCTTGGTCCGGGCTTTGGATGCGCATCGGCGGGGGATCGGCGCTATCTGACAAATTGTTGTCATGGCCGCCGGGCGGGCCGATTGGGCCACCGGGCCTCGCCTGCGATGAAGGCCCGGCCGGATCGCTCGAGCTGCGGAAATGAGGCTCGTCTCGGCGCCCCAGCATCAAGGCGCCGACACCGGCCACCAGGAACAATCCCGTGGCCGTGGCGACCCACAGCCAGAACTTCATCGTGTTGCCGATCTGGCCATCCTCTTTGGCGAGCTCCTTGTTCTGCTTGATCAGTTGTTTGTTCTCCGCCGTCAGCTCCTGCGTGGACTTCTCCAGTTTTGCGATCTTGTCGTTCAGTCCCTCGTTCGTCTCCTTGATCTCTTCGACTTCCTTCACCGCATACGCGCCGGCGCTCTGCGCGACGACGAGCTGTTGCTTGGCGCTTTGCAGCTCGCCGTCCTTCTTGGCGAGCAGCGAGATGGAGTCGGGCCGCCCCTGCCCAAACTGCGAGACGACTTGGTCGAGCACGCGCAGCTTGGCGTCCGCGGCGACTTCGTCCTCGCGCAGGCCCCGCAGCTTGGCCAGCTCGTCCTTGACCGCGGTGAGCTCCTTTTCGCCCGTCGGGGCGGGCGGCGCCAGCAGTTTCCAGCCCAGCAGCGTCAGCAGCAGCATCTGAATGCAGAGCATGCCGAGCACCGCGGCCATGAGCCAGGGCGGAGACGCGTTGCCGCCGCCGCCAACCTGGATCACTTGAGGAACACCGGCGCCAAAGCGTGGATCGGCCATCGGAATCTCATCCTCCAGTTGCGCCGCGACCGCCGTCAGCTCCGCCTCGCGAAAGCGGGAGCCGATTAGGTAGAAGCCGTCGGTTCGACGGACTCTGCCGGCCGCGGAATGCGCCCACATGAACATCCCCCGGTCTTGGCGGCAAGGGTCAATGACCAACGCCACGTCCAGAGGCTTGTTGAAGAAGTTGTCACAAATAAACATGTCCATTCCGGACAGAAACACGCCCCAATCCGGATGCGTGTGGTACCAGCCGACCATCTGCAAGTCGTCCGGAAACTCCTCGCGCTGCCGAGTGATCTCGGACCAGGTTTGGTGCGTGAATTTGAAGCTGCCCTTGGTGCTTTCGTAGTGCTCGGCGCGCAGGCTGTCGCTGACCACGACGAACGGCTTGCCTTCGTCGTCCATGTACTGGCCGCCGAGCATCACTCCGCCGAGCTCGACGCCGGTGTCGGTCAGTGCGTGGCACTCCATGTCGCGGAGCGTGTCGATGTCGACATAGATTCGCAGGTCGGCCGACGACGGCTCATAGACGGGCACGACGGCGAAGTGCTTGTTCTGGTCGGGCCTCAGCTGCAACTCCGGCTGAGTCTCCTCGACATCGCCGAAGCTCATGCCATCGTCGGGTAGCGACTCGCGGCTCATGGCTGCTCGCCTCCCAGCACGGCTTCCCGATCGGCATGGAGCAGAATGTGTTTTGTGCCGTTGCCGGTCGTCACGCGCACGACGTCGTAGGCCGGCACGCCCAGCTCGCGCAGGGCGCGGCCGGCGAGCTCCGAGTGCCGAGCGACGCGATGTTCAAAGACCGGCGCGCCGGGCTCGCCGCACTCGCGGCAGTTGGCCTCGCTGCTGCCGACGGTGGCGGCAGCGCGCATCACCTCCCGGCCCGCGCCGCATGCTCGGCACTCCACGCGGACGACAAGGTCGCGATCCAGCTCGAGGCACTCCGCGCCGCCGGCTTGCCCATCAGGCTGACCGTCGACCCAGTCAAACAACTGCTCCGCGGTGCTGTTGCACGACAGCGGGGCGGCGACGATCTCCTCATACACCTCGTGGCTCAGGCAATCCTCTTTCCGCTGGTATTTGGTGCGGTAGAACTGGTTGGCGATGCCGTTGTAGACCATTGCCTCGCCGGCGGCCACGGGCATGCCGTGAATCAGCTTCAACGCCTCTTGAGTCTGCAGCCCCGCGATCATCGACGAGATCGTCGGCGCGGTCGGCACCTTGCCCGCCTGAATGTCCTCCTGTCGCAGCAACGGGCAGCTGTACCGCAAGTTGATCAGCCGGTAGTCCATCTCCGTCATCGCGCATTCGTAACAAGCGCTGCCTGGCGGCACGAAAACTTTGGCCACGCCATTGATCTCTTGAATGCCGCCGTCGATCCAAGGCGTCCCGACCTTCCAGCAGCAACGGTTGACCCAGAGCCGCGCCTCGCGGTTGTCGAGGCAGCCGATCACCACATCGACGTCGCGAAACAGGCCGAGTCCGATGTCGGTGATGATGTTGGCGTCCAGCGGATGCACGACGGTGTCGGGGTTCATGTCCCGCAACGCCTCGGCGGCCGCCTCCGCTTTCGATCGGCCCATGTCCCGGGCCCGGAACAGCACCGATCGCGTCAGGTTGGAGTTTTCGATGCGATCGAAATCGACCACGTGGACGGCGCCGATGCCGAGCAATGCCAAGTTCTTCAGCACTTCGTTGCCAAGTGCGCCGGCGCCGACCACCAGCACTCGCGCCGCCGCCAGTCGCTCTTGCTCCCACCAGGCGATCAATCGCAGACGGGAGTAGCGGTCGTCGTCGTCAATAAACAGTTCAGGATCGTTCATGAGCTTCGCAGGGACGAACGCGCCGCGGGCAGGAGATAGAATCCACAGTCGACGATTTCGCCGCCGCGCCACTGAAAGAATTCAAACTCCCGGCGGCAGGGATCGACGACCATTGCCACCTGCCAAGGCTGCCGAAAAAAGTGTTGTTGAATGAACAGGTCGTAGCCGGACAGAAACAGCCCCATGTTGGGGTGAGTGTGTTGCCAGCCGACCACCATTTCGTCCGGAAATTGCCGTTCGACGTCCCGATGCAATTTGGACCAGGTGTCGTGGGTGAACGTGAGCGACGCCGCTCGGGATGTGGCGTCGACTGCCGGCCAGAAACGCCGGATCTCGACATAAGTTCGCACATCCCGATGGTAACCGCCGAGCAGGAAGCCTCCCAGCTCTCGCCGCAAATCCTGCTCGGAATATGCCAGCACCTCATCCAGCACCTGTTCGTGCAGGAAGATCGGCACCGAGTCGGCGTAGATCGAGCCGATGGGCTTGGCGTCCAACGGGACCGGCTTGGAGGTGGGCTCCACGAAACACTTCCTCCTAACAAAGCTGCCGTTAATCGATGAACAGGATGTCGGGGCCGTCCTCACGGTCGACGACCTCGGCGCGGACAATCTCGGCCTCCACCACTTCCTCTTGCAGGAACACCATCTCGGGCTCCTCACGTCGCACGTCGGGAACGGCTTGCCGTTGCGGGGGCGCTGCGGCGGGGGTGGGCGACGGCAAGGCGACGGGCAGCGCCATCGGCGGACGTGTCTCACGGTTCGCCGTGCCGCAGGCGATGCGGTCGCGGATTGGTCGCGCGTCTAAGGGCAGCCGGAATTCTGTCTGCGTCCGCGCCCAATGCGCCGCCTCGCGGTTGTAGGGGCTCTCGACGTCGAAGTTGGCGTACCGGACCATGTCCCACAGCATGGTGCAGAGCTCGTCGAGCATCAGGCTCGGCGTCCAGTGGGTGCCGTACCCACCCAGGCAGACGGCGCCGCCGGCGGAGATGTTGGGATGAAAGATCGGAGTTCTCCACGCCAACTCGGGAGTGCCTCGCGGATAGTTCGCCCCCAGCTTGATGAACACGTCGTGCTGGTGGATCGTGACGATCTGGTTCGCCGCATTTCGCGCCAAGCCGGACCCGCGGAACGTGATCACGTAGGAGTCCGGCGCGTCGGCGTGCATCGGCGGCGCCGAAAAGGACATGATGGTGCTTTCGGCCTGCAACGCTTCCAGGACCTTGAGGTCCGAGCGCAACCGCCGAGTTCGAGGTGACAAGCCCATGGAGTAGCCTCATTGGGTGGCGGTGAGCGGGGCGTCGACATGGCGCGCGGCGGCCCGAATCGATAACAGGCGCAAAGGTTCGCGAGCGCTGCGCGACGTTGGGAATGCGCGACGTTGCCCGCCTTCGCCCCGGCGCCGTGGCCCGTAACCAAGCCCAGAGCAGGCGTTAGCCGGCGACGATTTCGGGATAGACGATGAGGTGGTCGCCGTCTTTGACGCCGCCCGAGACCAGCGTCTGGTCCTCGCGCAATCGCCGGCCCCCCTCCTTATGATCGAGACTGTAACTCATCGGCTGTCCGTCCGGCCCCATCACCGGCAAGTTCATCTTGGTGATGATG
>JAGQPF010000430.1 GCA_020426845.1 Planctomycetales bacterium | reverse complement strand
TGCGGGGCTTGTGCGCGTGGTTGTTGGGCTTCGGGCCGACGCAATCCACGGGCTCGCGCGCCTACGAAATGCACGGGCTCGCGCCGACGCCAATCCACGGGCTTACGCCCGTGGCTACCGTCTGTCGCCCCTTGCGGGGCTTGTGCGCGTGGTTGTTGGGCTTGCGCGCCGACGCAATCCGCGGGCTTGCGCGCGGACGCAATGCACGGGCTAACGCCGACGCAATCCCCAGGCTCGCGCCCGTGACTACCATCTGTCGCCCCTTGCGGCCTTGCGGGGCGTGTGCGCGTAACGCGCGAATCTACACCACGCGCACAACCACGTGGCTACTGCCTGTCGACCCTCTGGGCGCTGCCATAAGGGGCGCTGTGGCGTGGCAGCTCCGTGTGAGGTGTGCAGAGAACCAGTGACTGCCTGCTTGGAACGGATGCGGCCATAAAAAAACCTCGGGAAACTGTTCCCGAGGAGATTGCTCAAAATAGCGGACGTGTTGACCCTGTGTCCCCAGGATGTCAATGAGGCAACGCGCCTCCACGCCCGATACCGCCAATGGTACTTTCCGGGAGAATGCTCGCAAGGCGCTGCGCCAATTTGCCCAGCAATAATCTTGCAATTCGCGCGATGAATTTCATAACGCCACAACAATTGGGAGCTATCCCACACGCGTCAATTATAGATAACTGTCAACGCGAGCAGGATTCGCCAACGTTTTCCCAAAATATCGGGAAACCTACCCAAACGAGCGGACCACCCGATGGCAGACCGTGAAGTGGTCTCGATTGTGCCACACGGGACGATGGTCGCAAGCATTGGGACGCCAGTGGAAAAACAGATCCAACTCCGCGCGCAACAGCCCCGAGGGATCGACAGGGGCGACATCAGACCCAGGCGCAAGCCGGCAGTCGACACAACCTCGTTCGCAGAGTGAACGCCGTTTCGATTGCCAGTGGGATCTTCTTACAACACGTTCCGATCCCTCGCTTACGCGTCGGGTTTCCTTTTGAGATTTCCTCCCCTGTTTGCTAGCCGGCTGCCACGATGGCGGAGATGTCCAGCAAATGGAGTTGCCGGCCGCTGCCTGCCACCGGCGCATCGATGCATACCAATCGCCCATCGCGACTCAAGCGGGGATGCGTGTCGACTCGCCATTCTCCTCGATACTCGCTGGGCAGATGAAAGTGCCCCAGGTCAATCCGACGATTCGTGGGAATGTGGTAGAGATGTGGTGTCTGTAGCCGCTGCGTCCCTTGAGGATAAGTGTCATTGAGCAGCCAGTCCTTATCGGGCAGGTAGCTCAGGTGCCCGGAGGGATCGAGCACGCCGCGGCCGATTGCAGTCACTTTGCCGCCGCCGTCTTGGTCCTCGAACAGGAAGTTGCCCCAGTCGTCCAAGCCGAGCCAATTCTTGGATTGTGACAAGATGTGGCGGTCGTCGCGCCAAATAAAGTGCGATGCGTAACCGTTCGGAATCACCAGCCGCAGATCGGATCCGTCACTTGCCGCAGTGATCATCCTCGTCAACCGCGAGCCGTCGGGATATCGCCAGCGATGCAGCGCGATGAACCGCTCACCGCTGGGGCTGAACAACAAGTGATTAAAGTAGTGCTTGATTCCCGGCGCTGCGCGCGGGATCTCTCCCAGCCGGGCCACATCGGCGAGCGACAGGATCTGCCGTTGCTCGCCGGTCGTCAGGTCGATTCGAAAGATTCCCGACTCGGTCGGCGCCAAGTCATCCTCAAACGGATCGGGCGGGCCCGCATACCCGTAGCCGGGCCGCACGTCGTTGATGCGGCGAAAGTCGGGACTGACGGCCAGCCGACCATCGGGGCTCACGCAGTAAACCGGATGCTGCACCGTGCGTCGCTGCTTCGTGCGCACATTCAACAGGTGGCAGACGAACCGCTCGCCCTGTCGGTCATTCCAGAGCACGGTGTCGTCCGATCCCGGCAGCCATTGCAGCATGCACCCCTGTTGCCAATTCCACGCTCTGGATTCCCCCAAGCGAATCCAGCGGTCGCCGTCGTGCAGGTCCACCATGCCGACTTCGATGACGTCGTCGGCCTCGGGCGAGCGATGCTCGAAATCGACAGCCATGCCGAGCACATATCGGCCGGCGGGATCGAATTGCAACTTGTCATAGTAGCCGAACCAATGCTTGCGAGGTCCGCGCGTGATCGCTCGGGTCGGCGTCGAAACGGGCGTTTGCGCTCGGCCAGCGCCTGCCCAAGCGAGCCAACCGCCGCCCACCGCGCCGGCTCGCAACAGCCAGCTGCGCCGATCCATCCAGGTGTCCCGGCAATGGACAGCAGAATTTGCTCGAAATGTCGACGGTTTCATGGCGTTTCCGAACGTGAGGTGGGGCCGGTGAAAGCAAGCGGTTTCGCAATCGACCCAGTATTTATGCTGTGATCCAAGGTTTGGTAGTGCCCCGGACAGGGGCCACGCGGCCGATCCCTCGCCAACGCATCGAGCAACCCTCTCCAGCGATAAAGGCCGTTCCGTTTGCCAGTTGGGTCTTTTTCAGCCGGCTGTTAAAATGGACTCATTGGCGTCAAGTCTTCGTCTTGCGCACCTTTGCCTTCCAATGCTCATGGACCATGACCGTACTCACCTTTCGATGTCCGCATTGTAAGTCGACGCACCGGGTCCCTGCGACCATGGTCGGCAAACAAGCGCGATGTCGTTGTGGCAAGGTCGTGCAGGTCCCGCGCGACTCACAGACCCCCGCGTCGGCGGGCTCAAGCTCCGCAAATGGCGCCACCACCGATGCCCAAACCGAAGCGAATGGCAATCGCCAATCGCCACGCCCCAAGCCGGCGGGCAAGTCAGCAAGCAAATCAACAAACAAGCCGAGCGGAAAGTCGGCCAGCGCGTCGAGCAACCGCTCCGCCGCGTCGGTTGCTCAATGTCCTCAGTGCGGCACTCGGCATCGCGTCACGGCGCAGATTGCAGGCACGCGGGCGAGGTGTCGCTGCGGGGCCGTGTTCTTGGTCCCCGAACTGGCTCAACCAGCAACGCCCCCTGAGGAGTCTACTGCCCGGGGTGCAACGACAATGGAATCGGCCAAGCGGCGAGAGACGCCTCCGCGAAGGCGAGCGACAACAACGCCGACACCTCGGCAGGCACCAACGCAATCTCAGCCAAGTGAGAGCCAACCATCGCCCATCAACTCCCGGCCCTCCCGGGCATCGGGTGAAGAGTGGTCGCTCGCTCCCGATTCGGACGAACTCACATTGCTTGAAGAAGATGCTCCAACCAGCGTCAACGCCAGCGGGCTGACTCCGCTGCAGCCGGCAGGCAACGCGAGCGGACTGACCCCGCTGCAACCGATGCAGCCGGCGGGCAACGCGAGTGGACTGACTCCGCTGCAACCCCTGCAGCCGGCAGGCAACGCGAGTGGACTGACTCCGCTGCAACCCCTGCAGCCGGCGGGCAACGCGAGCGGACTGACCCCGCTGCAACCGATGCAGCCGGCGGGCAACGCGAGTGGACTGACTCCGCTGCAACCCCTGCAGCCGGCGAGTAACACCAGTGGGCTGACGCCGCTGCAGCCGATGCAGCCGGCAGGCAACGCGAGTGGACTGACCCCGCTGCAACCGATGCAGCCGGCGGGCAACGCGAGTGGACTGACTCCGCTGCAACCCCTGCAGCCGGCAGGCAACGCGAGTGGACTGACGCCGCTGCAACCGATGCAGTCGGCGAGCAACACCAATGGGCTGACGCCGCTGCAGCCGATGCAACCGGCGAGTAACACCAGTGGGCTGACTCCGTTGGCGCCACTGGCGCCGCTCAGCCCGGTTGGAAACACAGCAACGGGTGCGTCACCCGAGTTGGCGCCACTATCGCCACTGTCGCCATTATCACCGCTGTCGCCGGCGCCAACGGTGTTTGAAGACGAACTGCAACTGGCGCCCGTCGATCCCGCGCTTTCCCCGGCCAGTCCATCCGCCTCATCGGGCACACGAAGCGCTCGTCGATCTCGCCGCGACGAGCATTCCTGCCCGATTTGCGGCAGGCAATCACAGCTGGGGCTCTACCACGCCTACTACGCATACACTTTGGTGGTGATCGTATTCTACGGAGAGCGTCTGCGAGTGAGCTGCGGCACGTGCGGCAAGATTCACCAAGTCAAGCAGGTTGTCCGGAATTGCCTGTTCGGCATTTGGGGATTCGGGATTGTCATCATGGCGGTGCAGACTGTCCGCACGGTGTACCACTTGTTTCGCGGCCCCGACCCGGTGCGAGTTGTCGACGAGTGACGCAACAAACGAGGCCGACGATTGCTCGCCGGCCTCGATCGATTGCGTCTCCGCACTTCCCGTTCGTTGCACCGTTAGTTGCAACCTTCAGTTGCGGATGGGGTCCTTCATCATCGGTCGTCTCTCAAGCTGCCATCCCGATCCGCATCGGCGAATTCTGACTTCCCTCCTCCTTAGTAGTTGAAGGTGATGCCGGCGTAGCCGCCGTGCAGGATCAGGTCGCCATTGGACTCGATTCGTCGCACACCCTGCAGGTTGTCATAGAAGTCTCGAGGCATTTGGCTCGGGGCCAACGCCACGCCCGACACACCGACTGCGCGGTAGCCAACGTTGGCGGACCAGCAGCTCGAGATGCGACAGTTCAGGCCCAGGTCCAGTTCGCCGAGCATGGCGAAGTCGGTTTTGGATGAACTGATGTCATAGACTTCGCCGTCAAACGGACTGGCCGGATCATTGACCGTGCCGACATTGCCCAAGCCATCGTAGATCGCTTGGTGGTGATTGATGTCGTTTCCGTAGATGCCGAACTTCAAACCGCTGTACAAGCTAAACCGCTTTCCGAGGCAGAGGTCCGCACGTCCACCGAACTGGAAGCCGAGCAGATTGTTCTCCACATCGATCAGGTAGGCAAGCTCGTCCGCCGTGCCGGTGAACGTGGTGTCCACGAGGTCGGTCGCGTACAGCATGTCCTCTCGGAACCGCAGGAATCGCGGGCCGAGTAACCAGGTGAACACGGCGCCGCCTCCGCAGCCGCCTCCACAGGCGGTGCCGCAGGTGGGCCCACAGTCGCTGCAGGTACCGCAGCTGCCGTCGCCGCAAGCGTCGCCAGCGTAGACGGCGCTGCCATAGCCGCCGCCACAGCCACCGCCGCCCCAAGCGGACTTGCCGCCGAAGCCAGCCAAGCCCAGCAAGTTCAGCTCGATGTTGTGAGCCTCATAGCCGCGTCGAATCTGATGCATCTCGGCGCCGGCAAAGTAGCTGGTGATCGGCAAGTTGGCGCCCGCCGGATCAATCACCAACGAGTCGAAGACTTGCGTCGTTTGCAAGGCGCCAACTGCATCGGCGCCCCAGATCGCTGCCGACTGCTTGTCCGGATAGATGCCCCAATAGACAGCCTCCACTGCGTTGCGACCACAGTTGAAATACCGTCCAAAGCGAACTTCAAATCCACCCGAATAGTCCATCTGAGCGTGCCGCGTGTTCAACAACGGCTCGCCATCCGAGTCCTGATAGGACAGGAAGGTCGCGTCGTCGTCATCCCTCGCGAAGATCAGGCCGTTGACGGCGAAGAACCAATTGCCGCAGCCAGCCATCCCGGTCCCCGTCGCTTCCGCGTACGTGGACTCCACGCCACAATCATCCCAAATCGAAGAGGTCCCTACGTCAGCGATGGGCGGGCCATCGACGCGAATCGGACCACAGTTGCCAGTGTTGCATTGAGCGTTCGCATCCGCAGCGAAGGCCATCAAAGCGATGGTGCATGCGGCGACAGTCCACCATTGCGCATTCATCTTTCCCATGATTGAAACTCCTTTCCAATGCCGACCCCGTCTCGTTCCGCGTTGCGTAAGCTGAAGCGTGACGGGTTTCCTTCTCTCCCGCTTCCCATCCTCATTGAGTTGCGTGAGATCATTAACGTACGGCATTCCATTGCACGTCAGCTAACTCATCGACTGGCGGGATGAAGCGTCCAGCCAAAAAGTGAATGAGTTGAGGCGAGATTCCACGACGGTCATGTTGCAGTCGACATCCCGCGACAACACTTCCCAGAGCATGAGAATTCGCCCAGCGCAAGGGATGTCAGAATCGCACCGACGCGAGCACCGAGCGTTCCGGGCGCATCCGTCAAACCCAAGCGGGCGTCGAGCTCACAAACGTCACAAAGTGACCGCCAACCACGGTCGTCGCCCTCACATTCGCACACCCGCGCACATGCGCAGCATCCGGGGCAACCCGGCGCAGCCCCGTGTTGATCACGGCTTCCGGTGACTGGACGGATAACGAGAAACCAGCCGGCCGAGGCGGATGGCGTCGGGAAGAATCGGAAATGGCCGCTCCCGGCGTCTTGTCAGCGAGATTTCCCTCCGGGCCACCGAGAAAGTCGCTCGTTTTGGCAGTGCTTTCGCCGGATCACTCCGGGGCGCGGATACATGAGGCAAAACCGGCTCCACGGTGGGCGCCATCACAAAACGGCTTGGCAGCGGATTGGCCACAGCGGCAAAGCGCGATATTGGACTTGGTCGACGGCGGTGGCGACAACGGGCGTCCCTCGCCGTCCACAAGATCGACGTCGCCATCCACCACCAGCGGACCGTCGTCGCGCACGCGAATGCGCACGCACGGCGGCGGCTCGGCGCCAGAGTCGTGACGGTCGTCGGAATTGTGATGGTCGCTCATGTTGGCCCTGCAATCTCGCCCCAGATACGCTGCTTCGCTGCCCGCCGCCAAAGTTTGGTTATTCATCGCTCCACAGCCAGCGCATCGAGTCGGGCAGGATGGCGCCGCCGTGAATGCCGTTGTGGGCGCCTTCGCCGTACTCGAAGCGATACTTGTACTTGGCGAACTTCAAGGCGGCCGCCATCTGTTGGTTGGCGAGCGGCCAGTTGCCGTGTTCGTTGTCCAAATCACCCGAACCGTCTTGCAGGAAGACGCGGATCGGCTTCGGAGGTGTTTTGCGAATCAACGCAGGGTAAACGTGGCCGCCGCGAATATTGGTGAAACTGCCGACGTGGCTGAGCACGCGTCGAAACGCATCGGGCCGCTGCCAAGCAACGGTCCAAGCACAAATGCCGCCCGAGCTGATGCCGCAAATCGCTCGGCGATCGGGGTCGGAGGTCACCTTGACGGTCTTCGAGATCTCCGGAATCAGCTCCTCGAGAAGCATCCGAGCGTACTGATCGGACAGCGTGTCGTACTCAAAGCTGCGGTTCTCCGGCCGCGGGCGCCAGCCCGGCTTGTCGGGCAACGCATCTCGCTTGAAACCGGGATCGACAAAC
Source organism: Planctomycetales bacterium (assembly GCA_020426845.1). Lineage (GTDB taxonomy): Bacteria > Planctomycetota > Planctomycetia > Pirellulales > Pirellulaceae > JAGQPF01. The sequence goes on along the minus strand of JAGQPF010000430.1, from coordinate 6,054 downwards.
AATCCCACAGTTGGTGACAGATCGCCCTGGTGGATGAGGTTGTCAAGCACCACGGTCGCTCGGAACTGTCCTTGGGGATCGACATAGGCGTGCCCGTCTTGGAACACCATCAGGTTCGCCTCGGCGCCGTCGTACTGTTTGGGCACGTAGAGCCAATAGCGACGAATCGTTCCCGGAAAGACTTTGGAACGCCAAACGTGCTCCGTCACTTCACCTTGGGGCGTCCCTTCTTGGCGTTGGGAATCCTTGCCCAGTTGGTACGCCGAATCATCGGCGCCAGCGACACTTGCCGCCACGATAGCAAACAAGACCAGCCATGACCACGAGGACGGACGAAGCGAATGCATGGTTTCTAATGGGGTTAAGGCAAAGTGACATAATCTCTCCACAGCATAGCAGATCGTAGTGGCCGGTTCGCCAAGCCGATTCGACCTCAACGGCGGCGAAATGGGGTTGCGCAGGCTTGCACGGGCGAGCAGCCGCGATGATCGTCCGTAGCATGGGCGTCCTCGCGCGTCCTCGCCCGTGCGCAGCGAGCAGCCGCGAGGATCGTCCGTAGCATGGGCGCCCTCGCCCGTGCGCGGCGAGCAGCCGCTCGGAATTGCCGGTGCCCCAGCAAATTCTTACTTCGGCCGGCGCAACGGGGTTGCGCAGTTCTGCACGGGCGAGGGCGCCCATGCTACGCGCGAAGCGTGCCTTGGCCGGCGCTACGGGGTTGCGCAGTTCTGCACGGGCGAGGGCGCCCATGCTACGCGCGTAGCGTGCCTCGGCCACCGCGGTCGGGTTGTGCGGTTCTGCACGGGCGAGGACGCCCATGCTACGCGAGAAGCGTGCCTCGGCCACCGCGATCGGGTTGCGCAGTTCTACCTTTGGACAATTATCACACAGCCTGTGACTTATCCGTCATCCGTGCTCATCCGTGTTCCATCCGTGGCCGTGTTCCATCCGTGGCCCTGAAGTGACGGAAAAAGTCGGGTGGCCGCACGTACCCGCTGGGAGTGCCGGAGCACCACGGCGGCCACCCGATTTTCGCCCAATGGACTACTCGAAGCCGGCGACCGTGCCCAACGCCCGCCACACCTCGAGATCTATGGTCTCGGAAAAGATCTCCGTCGAGCCATCCACTCGAGCGGCCATCACCCCGGCAGGATGATAGGAGCGCGAGGTGACCGCGGCATAGGTCGTCTGGTCGACGGTCTTTCCCATCCGCGACGAGTTGAAGTCGACGTCGTAGTCCCGACCCGACGTGGTATAGATCACCTTTGTGTTCGGCACGAAGGTCGTCGTGGCCCCGGTCTGGTGGGCCCGCCCGTCCATCCACTCGGTGTGGCCCGAGTTGGTTTTGAAGTTGCCCCCGTAGGCAATCACGGTGGCGGGCGTCGTGGGCACCGGCACGCCCAAGCCGTTGGGATTCCCCGAGTCGCGGAAATACGGGTTGTAGGTCTTCACTTCGAGAAACGCGAGCGTGTTGCTGGTGCCGTCCTGGACCGAGGCGAAGGTGGTGGTGCTGTTGGGATGGACCAAGCCGTCGCCCGGCTCCTGGGTGCGGGGATCGTAAATCAGCCAGGTGCCGAGATTGATGCCGTAGCTGACCGGATAGAACTTCAAGGCGCCGTCGGTCCGCATCCGCTTCTGCGTTTCGCTCGGGCAGAGATACGTTTCGATCTTCGTCGCCACCACGCCGGGCTGGGAGCTGTAGCTGCGTCCCCAGTCGATTCGGTCGCTGATTGTCTGCTTCTCGAGATAGGGCAGCAGGCGGGCGTGAGCCGACCAGTCGTCGCCCAGATAGCCGCTGGGATAGAAGCCGATGGTGGGGAAGCTGCGGTTCACGTCGTGGTAGTTGTGCAGGGACAGCGAGACCTGGTGCAGGTTGTTGCCGCAGGACATTCGCCGCGCCGCCTCGCGGGCCGCCTGCACGGCGGGGAGCAACAACGCCACGAGAACACCGATAACGGCGATGACCACCAGGAGCTCGACCAGAGTGAATGCTCGACGTCGCATTGACCGGATCCTTCAATACAGGGGAGTGTGGGAGGGCAGAGGGCGGGGCCGGAGGGGCGGGTCAGTCACCGAGCTCCCGTTGCAATCGACACCCAATCACAAATGGGACTCAGTATCAATTGCAACTGAGTCTCAAAATTAACAAGCGGCTGCCTGCTGTCAACCCCTTTGTCCCGGAAAACCGGCCGAACCCACTGCCAGCGCTCCTCCCTCCACGGTCCGCCCCGAGCCGCCCCACCTCGCGCCGGAATCTGTTAAACTCCGCTTTTTGCGCCTTTCCCGTCGCGAGTTGCCCCTTGGACACGACACTCTCCCCTGCCCTCTCCGGCCTCGAACCCCAGCTCGACCAGCTGCGGGAAACCGGCTCGCTCTTCTACCAACGAGGCTGGTCGGTCGGCACCAGCAGCAACTACAGCGTCGTGGTGGATCGCAACCCGCTCCAACTCGTGGTCACAGCCAGCGGCAAGGACAAAGGGCGACTCGCACGGCAGGACTTTGTTCGCGTCGACCAGGCCGGTGCGCCGATGGGCGACGGGCAACCGAAATCGTCGGCCGAAACGCTGTTGCATTGCGTCGTCGCCGAGCACGTCCCGGAAGTCGGCGCCATCCTCCACACCCATTCGGTTTGGTCCACGGTGCTGTCCGAGCACTTCTTTGCCGCCGGCGGGTTCGAAATCGCCGGCTACGAGATGCTCAAGGGACTCGACGGCGTCACGACTCACGAGACCTCCAAACGCGTGGAGATCTTTGACAACACGCAAGACATCCCGGCGCTGGCAAGGCAAGTCGAGCGGCGGCTTGCCGATGCCAATCCCTTGACCCACGGCTACCTCATCCGGCGCCACGGCCTGTACACTTGGGGAAAGACGTTGGACGACGCTCGACGCCAAGTCGAGATCTTCGAATTCCTGTTTGAATGCGTCGCTCGCGACCTGGCCATCAAGGGCCAGCTGGCGATGCAGCCCTGAAACGCGCCGTCCCACAATTGGCGCCCTGCCCGTCCTCGACTCACAAGGAACGCTTCATGGCATCCATCCATATTCAAGACGAGAACCGCACGATCACGGACCTGTCCGAAATCGCCGACTTCCTCGCGCCGCACGGGATCTGGTACGAGCACTGGGAGGTCGAAGGACGGCTTGCGCCCGACGCCGACAACGACGCGGTGCTGACGACGTACCACGACGAGATCGAGCGACTGAAGGACCGCGGCGGCTTCGTGACGGCCGACGTGATCAGCGTCAATCCCGAGACCCCGGGGCTCGACGAGATGCTCGCCAAGTTCGCCAAGGAGCACACGCACTCGGAGGACGAAGTGCGTTTCACGGTCAAGGGCCAAGGCGTGTTTCACATCCACCCGGCGGACGGGCCGGTGTTCGCCGTCCACGTCGAGGCGGGCGACCTGATCAACGTGCCAGCCAACACTCGACATTGGTTCGACCTCTGCCAGGACCGGATGATCCGCTGCATCCGTCTATTCGAGGATCCCGCCGGCTGGGCGCCGCACTACGTGGACGAGCCGGTCAACGCGAGCTACACGCCGATCTGCTTCGGACCAACCTACGTCGAGAAGGCGGACACCAAGCCGGTGGTGGATCTGTGATCGAGTTTCACGGCCACGGCTTGCTGCTGGACATCGAAGGCACCACGTCCTCGGTGCGGTTCGTCTATGACGTCATGTTTCCGCTGGTGCTCGACCGCCTGGACGGGTTCCTCGAGCGCCGCGGAGGCGACGCGGATGTGGTGGCGGCCTGCGAGCGAATCGCCGCCGATGCGGGATCGACCGAGACCTCAACGTCGTGGGTCGCCGCCGAGGTGCGTCGCCTGATGGACGGCGACGTGAAAGCAACCGGACTCAAGCAATTGCAGGGCCTGATCTGGAAAGACAGCTTCGAGTCGGGCGAGCTGGAGGCCCACGTCTACGACGATGTGCCCGCCGCGCTGGAGCATTGGCAACAGCTGGGGCGCGACCTTCGCGTCTACTCCTCCGGCAGCATTCAGGCGCAGCGGCTATTCTTCGGACACACGATCCACGGCGACCTGCTGCCGCACTTTACCGGCCACTACGACACGACGATCGGCGGCAAAAAGGAGCCCGACAGTTACCGGGCCATCCTCGCCGACTGGGGCCTGCCGGGCGAGCAGGTGCTGTTCGCCAGCGATGTGACCGCCGAGCTGGACGCCGCTCGCGAGGCGGGTATGCAGACAGTGCTGTTGCGACGGCCCGGCAACGCGGAGCCGCCGGCCGGACACGGGCATCCCGAGGCGTCCTCGCTGGACGAAATCCAGCTCGGCTGACGCCGCGCGCAAGTGTCCAAGCAAGTGTCCGGCATGCGCTCAATGCGCCATCCGCGGGGCGCTCGTTTCCCAACTTCTCCAGCTGACCAAATCTTGTCAGCGAGTCTTGCGCCAATTGCCCAGCCGGACTTCGCCGGGTGCCCCTGCCCCGCCAGCCGCGACGGCCATTGAGCCTTTCGCTTGCCGGGCGTTGCAGTCCGCCTATGATGCTGATGCGAGCCACGGAAGGCCGCTCCTTGCCAGTTTCGGGCCAAGACGCTGCCCAATGAAGCTGGCCGGCCTCGCACTGAAAAAGGAGTAAGGTAGCGATGTCCACCTCCATTGGCGTTCGCACTCGGCCGACCTTCGGTTCCCCCGTCAAGTCCGGCCCGCTTCTCTCTGCCGCCCTGCTTTCGCTGTCGGCAATCCTGATCGCAGCCCCGTTGCTCGCGGACACCTCCGTGCGTTTCGACGCCGGGCAAACGGTGGCCTGCCACAACATCACCACTCCCGAGTTCGCCGCCGATCATCCCGGCGAGCAGCTTTGGGAGGCGAAGCTCGAAGTCTCCTCGTTGATCTCGGGCAACGAGCGAGTGCTGCAACACTACTTCTATCAAGTCGACATGATCGATCAGGAGATCAAGTTCGTCGACTACTTGCCGCAGACGACGCTGGAGTCGCCTTATGCCGACCCGGTCAACGTCGAGCGCAAGGATGAGCGATCGCGGTCGGCCGGCATCTCGGTGACCTGGGACACGTTGGTGAAAGTGGCGCCGACCGCCAACGCAGGCACGAAGAGCTCGACGCAGGTGCGTTACAACTTGCTGCCGCCCAAGGAGCAGGTCGCCGCCAGCGGCACGCTGCGTCGCAGCCGCGGCGTCTACTTCAAGCTGCGGCCCTCGACACAGCACACGCTCGAAGGCGGCAAGGAGTTCGCGCTGGTGTTCCGCACACCGGCTGGCTGGCGCGCCGGCGCGATGCTGCTGCGTTGCGAGGCCAAGTCAACCAAGAAGAGCTTCTTCAAAAACGAAACTGTCTCGGCCGGCAGCGGCTTGTTCATGCTGGCGCTGTACCAAGCCGGCGACGCCGAGGCGAAGGCGGCGGCGCTGCGGTATGCGGAGGCCGAGTCGAAACTGCGCGAGTCCGCGCACCGCGAGCGCTCGGTGATCGCCAAGCAGCAAGCATCCGTCCACTTCCCGCTCTCCGAGCCTCAGCCGCCGCGCGTGCCCGCCGGCTGGCTCGAACGTCTGCTGATCACGCCAGGTGACGCAAACTGGTCACAGTACGCCGGACACCTGCCGCGCGAAGTCAAGCACTCCGGCGAGCTATTCCTCTCGGCCAAGTCGGAGCTCTACGACCTGCAACGCCGCGTGCAGTAAGTGCCGATCCTATACCGTAAGTGCCGATCCTAGAGGGCTTCGACGACGAGATCGCCGACCTGCGTCGTGTCGTAGCCCATCTTGCCGGCGCTTTGGCTCTTCATCTTTTCGCCGGTCACCTTCTGAATCGCCTCCAGTACACGAGCGCCGGCGGCGGGCTGTCCGGTGTGATCGAGCAACATTCCCATCGCGCCGATGGCGGCGATCGGGTTGATCACTTTTTGGCCGGTGTACTTCGGAGCGCTGCCGCCCATCGGCTCGAACATGCTGGTGCCGCCGGGATCGGGGTTCAAGTTGCCGCCGGCGGCGACCCCCAGTCCACCCTGCACCATCGCGCCCAGGTCGGTGATGATGTCGCCGAACATGTTGGTGGTGACAATCACGTCGTAGTACTCGG
>JAGQPF010000429.1 GCA_020426845.1 Planctomycetales bacterium | reverse complement strand
GGTCCGACAGCTCGCTGCGCACCATCCAGCTCAGCACCTCTCCATCGATCGGACTCGTCATTTGGAGTTCGCGCAATTGGTCCTTCACCTCGGACACGCGCTGTTGGTGGAGTTTGCAGAGCAGCTCCAGTTCGCGTCGCTCCGCGGCCAATCTCGACTGGCGACCGGTCTTGTCTTCGGCATCGGTCTCCGTGACCATCTCGATATCGATCACGTCCATCCTCGCCTGCGCCGTTTGCAGTTTTGACTCTGCTTGATCGCGTTCCGCCTCTAAGGCGAGGCTTCTCAAAGTTAGCAGCGGGGCGCCGCGCTTGACGCGTTGCCCATCGGTTGCGGAGACAGACTGCACGTCGGCGTCATGCGGCGCATAGATGCGGGCGCGTCGCTGTGGCTGCGTCTGCCCGCGAGCTCGCACGCGCAGCGGGGCCGGGATTAGCAGCAGACAGGCCAGCGCCGCGGCCAAGGTCAACAGCACCAGCGCCGCGCGTGGACGGCCGCGTGGTCCAAACAGCCAGCCAACGCTGCGCAGCCAACGAGATAAGAACAGCAGCGGCAAGGCGCCGATCTCCTCCGAGTTACGTTGCGCCGACGCGGCCAGCGGCGCCACCCAAGCGGCCTTGCTCCGCATTCCCTCTGGCCAGTCTCCCTCCCATTGTTCGAGGATCAACGTGCCGTAGCTGCGCCGCGAGGAATGAACCGAGTGGACGGAGTCTCCGACTGAGTCGTCCGACAACTGTTCGAGCTCCGCCGCGGCCAATGGCAAGACGGCGACGCGATGCGCGTGCGTGCTGTCGATGTACGCCTCGAATAGCGGCAACAACTCGGGCGCCACCGAGGAGTCGCCGCCGTAATAGATCGGCTCGCCCGTGTGCGTGGCGACATTTGCAAGATGCTCCAACGCAGTGACGCCCTCCGAACGCGTATGGATCTGGTCGGCGCCGCTGACCGCGGTCACGCGCTGCCCGCGCCTCTGTTGTCTGAGCACGGTGACTCGGTCGCAGCCCAGCAGCCAGCGAGTCTCATTCGCCAACGCATAGTCGACCGCTTCAGGCTCCAGGCTGCCGTGTATGCGATCGACAAATCGAGCCAATCCATCGAGGTCGCGCGACGACTCCCGCAACTCGCGCAGCTGCCGGGTGCGATGGTAGTCGGCCGCCAGCTCCGCCACCGCGCCGAGCAGCTGCAACATGCCGCGCTGGCCCGCGAGGTTCGGCTCTCGCTGAAGAAACACCTCCACGACACCGACGGGAATTTCCTCGACCATGATGGGACAAAAGGCCAGCAGATGCCCCGTCGGATTGGCCAGCGACGTACCTGCTTGAGCCAAGTCCGCATCCAGCGGGGCGTCGGCGGGGATCGCCATGGCCTGGCGGCGATGCAGGCATGCCACCAGCAGATCGTCGTGCCGTGCATTCGCCCGCGAGTCGGAAAGGTGGAGTGCTTGCCAATTCGCTTGGTGACGTGGGAGCAACTGCCCCGCTTCGTCGAAAAGCCAGCAGGCGCCGCCTTCCGCCGCCAACAGCTGCACCACAGCATCTAGCAGTTGGGCATGGAATGGGTCCGCCGCGGCGCCGGACGCCGCCAGATCGGCCAGCTCTGCGAGCCGCTGCTCCACTTCCTCCCAGGAGGCGGAGCGGGGATCGCCGGATACGTTGCTGGTCATAGATCAGAAATCGACGAGGCCGTGGCAGCTGCAGCCATGGGACGAGCGAGTTTGAGGCCCCAAAATGCTGGAAAATAGTGAAGAGGGGGTGTCTGGTAAAAATGCCGCGACCGAATCGGTTATGTGGAAGGCGAAAGAAATTCCGATTTTAACGCCCGGTAATGCCGATAAGTCAAATGCGCTCACTCCGCGCCGTGGAACGATTGCGCTCTTGGATGCGCTCGTGAGTTGGCAACCTACCTTAGCGGGAACTCAAGGACTCCATGCGACGACTCGGTTATATCTTGTTGTTGGTGTGGGGAGCAAGCGGCTGCCGTTCGCGCCCATCCACACTCGATATGGCCTTTGTGAACGAGGCGTCGCAGCAGTTGAGCGAGGCAGTTCAGGCAAGTTTCGAGCAAGTCGAGCAGTCGCCATCGGCCGGTGAACGCAGGCCCCGCTCACCGTGGGACCCGGCTCCGACCACTTATCTGCCCATGACGCCGGAAGAGGCCGTGCGGCAAGCACTTGCCAACTCGCCCGTGTTGCGGGACCTGGGCGGGGCATTGCTGAGCAGCCCGGAGACGGCGCAATCGATTCTCGATGCGGCGATCATGGAGACCGATCCGCGTTTCGGACCGCACGCGGCGCTGTCGGCGTTCGACGCGCAGATGGAGACTTCGCTCTACTACTCCAAGAATGATCGCGCCTTCAACAACCTCCTCACGGGCGGTGGCACGAACCAGCTTCAGCAAGACTTGCTGACCTGGGAGCATCAGTTTCGCAAGTTGACAGGCGCGGGCACTCGGTTTGCGCTGCGCAAACGCATCGAGTATGACGCCAACACGGCGCCGCAGAACTTGTTCCCGAGCGCTTGGACCGCGAATGTCGACCTCGAGGCGCGGCACCCACTGTTGCAGGGGGCGGGAGTCACCTTCAACCAATTGGCGGGGCCCGACTCACGCCCCGGCGTCATCAATGGCGTGCGAATTGCCCGGGTCAACACCAACGTCAGCTTGCTCGAATTCGAGATCGGCATCCGCAATCTCGTCAGCAATGTCGAAAACGCCTATTGGGACCTGTACTTCGCCTACCGGAAATTGGATGCCAAGGTGGCTGCTCGCGAGCGGGCGCTGACCATTTGGCGCACCTATTCGGATCGACTGGAGACGGGCAGCTCGGGCGGCGACTTGACGAACGAAGCTCAAGCGCGAGAGCAGCTGTTGCGCTACGAAATGGACGTCCAGTCCGCGTTGAACGGCAGCCTCGCCGGCGGCACTTCCAATCGCAATGGGGCGACGGGCGGCGTGTTCCGCGCGCCGGGGGGCGTGATTCCGGCGGAGCGGCGGCTGAGGCTGCTGATGGGTCTGCCGATCAACGGCGACGAATTGATTCGGCCGTCGATCGAGCCGCCGACCATGCGGGTCGTGTTCACTTGGGATACGGTGCTCTCCGACGCGCTAGCTCGACGCGCAGAGCTCCGGAGGCAGCGGCAGGTCGTGAATCGCCGCAAGATGGAGCTGATGGCCAACCGCAACTTTATCAAGCCGCGACTGGACGCCTTCGCGCGATATCGAGTGCGCGGCTTCGGCCAGGACTTGATCGGCGATTCCAATGGAGCGCCGTTCGACGACGCAATCAACGACCTGCTGACGGGCGACTACCAAGAATGGCAGTTCGGCGTCGAGCTGACCACGGATGTCGGCAAGCGCAAAGCACACGCGGCGGTTCGGAACGCGGAGCTGCAACTGGCGCGGGAACGAATGGTGTTGGAGCAGCAAGAGCGAAACGTGGTCTACGACCTCAGCAATTCGCTGGGCGAGCTGGACCAGACGTATCTTGTGATGCAAGTCGCCTACAACCGTCGCATCGCCGCGGCCCAGTTCCTGGACACACTGGAGAACCGCTTCAAGTCGGGACTGCCGATCGACACGAACCTGCTGCTCGATGCGCAGACTCGCTTGGCCGAGGCGGACGTTCAGTATTTCGAATATGCCGTCCGCTATGCCTTGGCGATCAAGAATGTGCACCTGGAGCGTGGCACGCTGCTGGAATACAACAACATCGTGCTGGCAGGGCAAGAGAGCTCTCGCGATGCCGTTGTCGATCGCCGCAACGCGGCCCGCCCGCTGGACGATGCACAAGAGCCGGTTGGGTCCGACGCCGCCACGGCGAATCCCGATGCCGGCGCGACCACGCCACCAAATCTCGAAGCATTGCAGCCATCTGCATCCGCGGCGCCTCTGGATAGGGGGCGGCTCGAGCGGCTGGACCTGCAGTCGAGCTTGCAGCTTACGGCCGCCGGGACGCTGGACGCGCTCGGACGACCGGCGACCGATGCGGCGCAGATCCCGGCTCACGCCGAGCCGGGCAGCAACGGCGATTTCGGCCCGCTTGCCGTGCCGGCGATCATGCCGGCAGGCGTGACGCCGTCATCGCCCATTTTGCCGTCCTCGCCGATCTCACCCGGTGCGTCGCTGTTTCCCGCGAGTGACGAACGGGTCAAGCTGCCAGCGGAAGCGTTGCACGAGCAGCAGTGGTCTCCAACGCCACTTCCGACCTCTAGCGATCCAGCATTGGGTGTCGGCGCCGCGCCGCTTGATCCGCTGGTCGCCCCGGCAGCCCCTGCCCCCACTGCTGCTTTTGCTCCGCTACCGCCCACGGCTGAGCCTCCCGCTCAAGTGGTCGTGCCATCTCCGCTCCAGGCCGAGGCGCCGCGAGACCTACTGAGGCCTTGGCCGCCAATGCGTGCTCCCGTGGCGACTGCCGCGCTGGGTGATGTCGCTCCTGGCAGTGGTCCCGCCTATGTTTTCAGTGACAGCTCGCTTTCCGCAGTGGCTGGCGCCGGCCAGGTGCAGCGGCTGCCGAAGGTCGACGAGTCTCGGGCAGCGGCGCCGCAGGTCAATGAACCGCGTGGCGCCTCATGGTGGTGGCGCGCGAAAAAGCGTCTGCGTTGAGCCGCGTTGGGCCCTGTTGAGCCAAAAAAAAAACGCCGCGAAGCATGTTGATGCTCCGCGGCGTCCGAATGCAACTCAGGTCGTCCGTGTCGTGGTTTTGGCCGCAGGTTGCAGGCTGGTAGCCTGCACTACGACACGACAATTCCTACTTGAGCTTGAACGCGTACAAGCGCGAGCGATCCGAGATGTACATCATGCCGTCGGCGATCGTCGGCGTGCTGTAGATCGATGAAACGAACTCGATCTTGCCAAGCTCTTTCAGCTCGCGGCCCTCCTTGAAGACGGTCAACACGCCGTCTTCATCGCCGAGCAGCACGCGGCCGTCGACGACCATCGGGGAGCCCCAAATGGCGGCCAGCACGTCGGCCTCCCATTGTCGCTCGCCGGTCTTGAAGTCGACGCAGTGGAACCGGCCGCTCAAGTCGGGAGCGTAAACCAGGCCGTTGTGCACCGCGACCGTCGAGATCGTCCGGCGGAACATCTCCGTGCCGTCTTTCTCGCCGCCGTAATGCCAGATCTGACCCGAATTGGGATTCGGCTTGTTGTCCTCGGTCACCGCCGACACGTCGCCCTTCTTGGTGGCGTCGATGCGGTACAGGTGACCGATGCCCTCGCCGTGCTCGGGGTCCTGGCCCACGGCCAGCAACACCGAGTTCTCGACGAACACCGGCGTGGCAATGATCGCATTGCGGGTGCCACGGCCGCCAAGCTCCCACTTCGAATCCTTCGGATTGAGATCAAACTTCCAGATCTGGTCGCCGGTCTTGGCGTCAAAGGCATAGAGCCAGCCGTCGCCGCCCGGCATGTAGACCTGAGCGACCCCGTTGACGACGCCTAGCGCGGGAGAGCCCCACTGACCGTGGAGGATCTTGTCGAACGGCTCGTTGTTCTCCCAGACGATCTCGCCCGTGTTCTTGTTGATGCACAAGAAGCACGGCGAGCGAGGCGAAGGCACTTCCAGATGCGCCTCGTCCACACCGTTGGAGGTGAGCACATAGAGGTAGTCGTTCCAGATCAGCGGCGAGCTGGTGGCGAGGTTGTGAGGGAAGACACCCAGTTCCTCGATCATGTCGAGGTTCCAGATGATGTCGGCGTCTCCTTTCTCGGTGTCCACCTCGTCCGTCACCGGACCGTCGTTCTCGCCGTCGTGGAAACCTTCCATGTCGACGCACATCACCTCGCAGCGGTTGGTGACAATCCACATCCGCTTGCCTTCGATGGTGGGCGTCGAGCAGATGCCCTGCTCGGGCCAATCATTGACGCGTCCGGCGGGCAGCTTCTCGCGAGTCAGCTGCCATTTGAAGTCGCCCGTCTTGGCGTCATAGCAGAGCACACAGCCGCGATCGCCCTTGTGCTTGGGCCGGTAGTTGCCGCCGTTGTTGGTGCCAACTAAGACGTAGCCGCTTCCAACGATCGGGTTGCCATAGGTCTGCGAGCCCAAAGTCTGGGTAAAGATCAAGCTGCCGCCGGCTTCCTCGGCAGGCTTGAGCCCTTCGAGGTTGATGCCCGTCGTTGCATTGACCATGTTGCGCGACGTGGTGCCGCCCCACATGGACCACTCTTTGGTGTCCGCAACGGCAGCTGCAACACCAGCAGCGGGAGTCGCCTCAGGTTCCGGCTTCGGCTCGGGCTTCGGTTCCGGCTTGGGCTCGGGCTTCGACTCGGGCTTGGGTTCGGGCTTGGGTTCGGGCTTGGGTTCGGGCTTGGGTTCGGGCTTGGGTTCGGGCTTGGGTTCGGGCTTGGGTTCCGGCTTGGGTTCCGGCTTGGGTTCCGGCTTGGGTTCCGGCTTGGGTTCCGGCTTGGGTTCGGGCTTCGGCTCGGGCTTCGGCTCGGGCTTCGGCTCCGGCTCCGGTTTTGGCTCGGGTTCCGGCTTTGGCTCTGGCTCTGGCTCCGGCTCAGGTTGAGCATCGACTTCCGTTTCCGGCGTCGAGCTCACTTCACCCTTGTCGGCATCCGCCTGAGAGACCGCTGCGGGCTTCGGGCCGCAGCCCGACAAGAGCAGCGTTCCGCAACACACCAGTGTCGCGCATAGGAATCGCATTTTCACTACGTCACTCCTTTGTGACCAAAATGTTGTCAAAGTCGGAGGGCGCCAGGGCATAGGTGTACAAGCCCGGGCTGCCCGTCATATTCGGATGCGGATCCACCGCCTCAATCGTCCACGCTTCCGGCTCTTCCTTGCCGCGTTCCCACACCTTGCCGCGAACGATCGCCTTGCCGTCCTCGATGTCCACACGAAGTTTGGTGGTGTACCAAACGTCCGCATCGGCGCGGAACCGAATCTCCTTGGCCATTCGCAGATGGGGCGCCCAACTTTGAATCGCCAGCTTGCCGACGTTGCCCTTGATGATCAAGTTGTAGCGTTGGGCCGTCAGGCCGGCGCTAGGCAGTCGTCGCTTCTCTTCACGCAGACGAATGTCGGCCTGCACGGTGTAGCCGGACATGTTGCTCGGGCCAAACCAGACTTGCGTGCCGGGCCGGCCGCGCTCGGCCGTGTTCTGCACGTAAGTGTTGCCGGGCTCTTCCGTCGGCTTCAGCTTCAGGAAAGCGTTGACCCAGATCGGCGGCACCCGAGTGCCTTTGAAGCCTTCGAAGTCGAACTTCCAAGGCAAAGGGGCGGCCACGCGAATGCCGGCTTCGGCAGTCAGCTCGCCGAGCTTCGCCGTCACAAAGCCATCCTGGTTGGCCGCGTCGGCGCCGAAGCTCACTGTGTTGCCTTCGACCTTGGCGCCGGCCAGCGAAGCCTCCGCCTGTAGCTCCTTTGGCGCCACGGTCTCGATGAGCCGACCGTGGTCGTCATAAACATTCAATTGGTACTCGACCTTCTCGCCCGCGTTCAAAATCACTTCGGCGGGAGACAGCTGCAGGAAGGCGGGCTTGTTCTCCGCGGCGCCCTCGGAGGGCAGCGGCGGGATCGGCGCAGTGGTCACCTCATTGCCGCCGATGCAGATCGTGCGATCGCGAGTCACGAACACGATGTAGCCGTCGGCGATCGCCGGGGAGGCATAGATCTCATCCATGCCCTCGCCCACCCGCGATGACAGTTCGACGTGAGAAAGCGTCTCGCAGCCCTCGCGGCTCGGCTTGAGGATATGAATATTGCCATTGACCTCCATCACATAGATCTTGCCGTCGGCCCAGACCGGCGAACCCTTGCCCACCGTGCCCAGGTTGTGGGTCCAAAGCTCCTTGCCGGTCTTGCTGTCGTAGGCGTGCAGATTGCCCGTGTCGGCGACGACGTACAAAATGCCGTCCTTGAGCAGCAATCCCGTGTAGCCCGCCTTGACTCCGTCGACTCGCCACACTGACTTCGAGCTAGTGACGTCTCCGGTGCCGGTTGCGTCGATGCACTGAATGCGTCCGAACTCGACGGTGTCGATGTTGTCTTCGCCGTGGGAGATGAAGACGTGGTCGCCATCGGTCACGGGCGAGGCGTTCAGGCCTCGCTTGGACATCATGAAGCTCCAGATCGGCTGGCCGGTTCGCGCGTTGACCGCATGGCAGCCGCCGTCGGCGCCGCCGGTGATCAGCATCCGCTGGCCGTTGATGACGCGGACGATCGGATTGGAGTAGATTGTGTCGAGCGGACGTCCGCCCACGCCGGCGCGCCATAGCAGCTCGCCCGACTTCTTGTCGTAGGCATAGAAGGTTTGCTGCGGGGGTGGCTTGGAGTACTTGCCCCAGCTCAACCCGAAGTAGGAGACGATCACTCGGTTCTCGTCGATGATCGGCGTCACGGTGCGGCCGCCATAGCCGGCAATCTTGCCCATGTCTTCGAACAGCGAGTGCTCCCAGAGCTGCTTGCCGTCTTTGTCATAGCAACGGAAGAGGCCGCTGACCGAGTGCACGTAGACGTTACCCGTCTCCGGGTCGCCAGTCATCGCCGCCCAGCCGACGCGGGGCGCCGCGATGTCGGTCTGAAAGACGTTAAAGACGTCCCGCCAAAGCTCCTTCCCGGTCTTCAGATCCCAGCAGATCACCTGCTCGCGAGCGTGCACCTTCGTCTCGGGATCGTTGACGTCGTCGTCCGTCCGGCAGTTCAGATACACGCGGCCATTGAGAATTACCGGCGCGGCGCGGCCGCCGACGTCGGAGGTCCAGACCACATTCTTCTTGTCTGCCAGCGACCAGTCGTCGACCAGCCCCTGTTCTCGACAGATTCCGTCTTGTTCAGGCCCGCGCCAGTAAGCCCAGTCATTGGCGGCGGCGTCGCCGCATGACCAAGTCAGCACGGCGCCGAACAAGCACGCCATCGCAGTGGCGATGGACAGCGTTGTTAGTCGCATTGAGACTTCCTCATGGATGTTGCAAGTCAGTAGAAATGCATTCTTGGGATGTGGCCCGCAGCTCGGGCACTCACTTTTCGCCTTCATTGTATTTGCTTCGAGGTTCGTTCACAGCGGGCGCCTCAGCCCCCTGATTCTTCGCCTCATTTCCCGCTCCCTCCCCGTCCGCTCGCGTGGGGGGCAGGGCCGTGCGCCTTTGCACATACGCGAGCAGATTCACCAGTTCGTCTTCCGAAATTAGCTCGAGCAGGTTGTCCGGCATCAGCGACAGCTCGCTGAACTTCCGCTCCACCACCTCGTTGACGGGCAGATTCAGTCGTTCCTTGGCCGTCTGCACAACCAGCACCGGGCCGGAATCGCGGACCACGACCCCCGAGACGACTCGCCCGTCGTCCAGCCGCAGCACGGACATGCGATAAACCGATGGCACCTCCGCCGCCGGATCGACGATGTTTTGCAGTAGGTAATCCAAGTTGCCGCGATTGCCGCCAGTCAAGTCCGGCGCAATCGACTGGCCTTCGCCAAACAATCGATGGCACGACGCGCAGTGCTGCTTGAACAGCTGGTGGCCCCGCGCGTGGTCGCCGTGCCCGAGTCGTTCGGCCGTCATGGCTTGCTTCAACGCGTCCAGCCGCCGCAGTTTCTCGGCCGGTGTCGTTCTCACCGCCCCCCAAACTTGGGCCAGCAGCTGGCTGACTTCCTCATCCTCCAACGCGGCCAGCTGGCGCGCCTGCGAGGCGGTAATGTCCTCTCGAGGCACCTGCTTGGCCTCCACGGCGCGAAGCAACTCCACTGCAAAAGATTTACGCGAGCTCAACGTGGAAATCGCCTGCGTCCGTCCATCGGGCCGCAACAATCGATAACGATTGAGAATTTGCTTCGCAGCACGGGGGTCGTCGTATTGCGCGAGCCCCGCGACAGCCAAGTCGTTCATCGAGCGATCGGCGAGCAACTTCAGCAGATCGTCGACAAGATCGGCGGGGCGGCTTTCCAGCAGCACTCGCAGCGCCGCGCGCCGCTCGGAGGTCTCCCGAGCGCCATCGCGAATCGCCTCCCGCAAGGCCTTCATTTCGCGTCCGTCGCCAAACACGACCGCCAATTCACTTGCCAGGCGAGCGAGCTTCGGGTCATCGGGCAGGCTTGCTCGGAAGGCGGTCCAGGCCCGCGGCATCGGCGCCTTGCGCCAACCTCGCAACCCATCGCTCAGCCCCTGCAGCACATCGTGCCGAAATTCGACATCCAGGCCGGATGCAGTGTGCAGCAACAAGTTGATGGCGCCATCTCGCCCCTGGCCGCCGCCGTTGTCCAACTGCCCGACGAGCCGCCTCGCAATGTGGCGTCGCAACAGCCGGATCGGTGTCTTCGCCGCCAGCCCGATCGCCAGCTCGGCATGGCTTTGCACCACCGGCTCGATTCCATACCAGATCATCAGCGGCTGCATCCGATCCTCGGCGTCCTCGGCGTGCTTCGCCAGGGCCAACGCCAACGGCCAGCGAGCCTCCGCCCCTGCCGCCGACGACACCTCACCCTCCGCCGCCGCAGAGGATTGCGAGCGGGCGCCAATCCGTTGCAGCGCGGACGCCAAATGCAGTCGCACCAAACCCGAATGCTCGCGAGCGGCCAGCCGAGCCAGCTCGCCGGCGACTTGGTCCGAGGGCGGAGACTCGACCAACAGCCGCACGGCCCAGCTGCGAACCGTCTCTTCGGCGTCGTCGAGCAGCGCCAGCAGCTCGCGTTCACCGCAGCCTCCGGTGACGTGCAATGCCCACAATGCTCGCAGGCGCCGCGTCACATCCGGATGCGAACTCAGCATGTCCCGCAGCTCGAGCCGCGCATCGGAAAGGTCTTGACCGCTGGCCGCTCGTTCTTGCAAGAGCCTGCGAGCGCGACGCACAAACCAATCGTTGGCGTGTAACTGCAGCTCGACGAGCTCCAAGTCCGTCCGGCTGCGCAAAGGCCGGTCCAGCAGAGCCGGGCGTGGCGATGGCTGGCCATAGCAAATCTTGTAGATGCGGCCGCTGGTGCGATGCACTCCATCGCGGTCATGGCATTCACCCAGATCGGTCCAGTCGCTGACGTAGACGTCGCCATCCGGTCCGCATTTCAGATCCACGCC
>JAGQPF010000775.1 GCA_020426845.1 Planctomycetales bacterium | reverse complement strand
GGGCGTTTTACATGGATATCGAAAACACCGATAGGGATATGCTGATCGGGATATCAAAGGTGAATTTCCAGATATTCAAAGTGCCTATTTTGCGGGGTGATGAACTGTATGAATCTGGCCGGCAGAAATACCTACAGGCAGCATTCAGATACTGGACACTATTTTCTAATTTCAATTAAAACAAGTGTATTAAAACGACAAAAATCAGAAAGGTGAAAATTGGCCGAAGCAAAACAGCACAGATCGCATGGGATTTTGTGGTGATGGAAGATGGCGAAACTGGTGAAAACTGGGTGGACCAGTGTACCATCGATGGCGGGAATGTGGTGCATGATGATTTCAGCGCAGCCATGGAAAATCTGTCCATTCATGGACTGCTGATCGCAGAACAGATCAAACTGATGCCGGAAAGTGCGAAAACAGGTACCATGTATGTGGATGCCATGGGTACACAGTGGCCGATGCGACCGGCAGAAAAGGCCATTCTGGATGATACCAAAGTGACTGGGTACAGCCTGGGTGGTGATGATGATGATGAAGGTGTGGTGATCATCCTGCAGCGGAAGATGGCCACAGGGAAGGTGCTGAACATCACTACACCATTCACAAAGCTGGCCAGCGATGAACCGGAATACCAGTACACATCGGAACTGGCGGAAGCGCTGGCAGTGGTAGAAAGGGAAGCAGTGGCATACTTGGAAGGTAAAAAGGCACCGAATCCGCAGCTGGAAATGTTCGGTGATGGAACCGGAATTGAATAAACTATGCCATGCTGATACGGAAACAGGGTAGGGAATGGCGCATGGAATTCGGGTATAATCCGAAGGTGATCCAGGCCATTAAGGATGATTTCGATATGATGCACCGGCGATTCGACTGGAAGGATAAACACTGGTACATACATGAATCAGTTACC
Organism: Planctomycetales bacterium; assembly: GCA_020426845.1. Lineage (GTDB taxonomy): Bacteria > Planctomycetota > Planctomycetia > Pirellulales > Pirellulaceae > JAGQPF01. The sequence goes on along the minus strand of JAGQPF010000775.1, from coordinate 5,462 downwards.
AGCCAGCTGCGGGAATTCGCAGATCGGTATGGATTCCTGATGGAAGAGGCCGAACCGGAAGAGCCACAGGATTTCACCATCCAGGATCTGCCGGAACTGAATCTGCAGTTGCCCATAAAGCGAACACCATACCCATATCAGGGTGCAGGCATCCAGTATGCCATCGATGCGGAAAGGTGCATCATCGGCGATAAGCCTGGACTGGGTAAAACACTACAGGCCATCGCCGCAGTGACCTATCTGAATGCATTCCCATGCCTGGTCATATGCCCGGATCCACCAGGTCCGGATAACTGGAAGCGGGAATGGGAAATAACCACCGATAAGAAGGCGATGGTGATCACACCGAAGGTGGTGCGCTACATGCAGCACATGACCGAAGCTGATGCAGTACAGGTATTCATAGTGGGATACAGCAGCCTGAAAAAGTATTTTGTGGATGAAATGAAGCGGGATGCGAATGGCCGGGTAACACTGCGGGGTATAAAATTCAATGGCCGGAAGGATATTTTCCAGTCTGTGATAATTGACGAAAGCCATAAATGCGCAAAATTCAGCACACAGCGCACAAAAATGGTAAAAGGTATTGCAGCCAGGAAGCGCATCAGATACTGCCTATCTGGTACAGCCATGGTGAATAAACCGATGGATCTGGCTGCACAGTTAGACATACTGGACCGCCTGGATGATCTGGGCGGGTGGATATATTTCAAAATGCGCTATTGCGCAGGTGATAAGCAGGCCAGTAATCTGCAGGAACTGAATTACCGAATGAGCCAGGTATGTTTTTTCAGCCGGAATAAGGAAGATGTGCTGACCGATCTACCAGATAAGACCAGGCAGATCGTATATGTGGAAATCGATGAAAAACACAGGGATGAATATCGCCATGCGGAAGATGACCTGAAACAGTACCTGCAGAAATTCCGGGATGCAGATGATGAAGATGTGGAAAGAGCCATGCGGGGTGAAACCATGGTGCGCATCGGCATCTGTAAAAATATCGCTGCAAGGGGTAAACTGGCAGCAGTGCAGCAGTACATCGCAGATGCCATCGAAGGTGGTGAAAAAATGGTGGTATTCCTGCATCAGCATGAGGTATGTGATCGGATGCTGGAAGCATTCCCGGATGCATTAACACTGACCGGAAGAGATCCGAAGGAAGAGCGCATGAATACTGTGGATAGATTTCAGCAGGAACTGGATAAAACACTGATCCTGGTATCCATGAAGGTGGGTGGTGAACTGATCACATTAACCGCATCCAGCCATGTGGGATTCATAGAACTTGGATGGAATCCTGCCACACATGACCAGTGCGAAGATAGATGCCACAGGATCGGTGCAAAGGATGCAGTGATGTGTACCTATTTTCTGGCACCTGGTACCATCGATACATGGAATTATGCACTGATCGAAGAGAAACGGCAGAATGCCGATATATTACTGAATGGTGTATCCGGACAGGTGGAAACCAATATAGTGGACCGCCTGGCCGATGCATGGCTACCTAAAAAACAGACTGTATGACAATAATTGAAAACAGCAGTGATCACCGAATGGCAGAAAGGATCGCTGCCGGCCTGCGCCGGTGTATAGGGGTAAAGAAGGCCATAAAGTGCCGACAGATGGTGGATAAGCTGAAAGCAGAGGGATTCCAGAACGCCAGCGATACAAAGGTGCGGGATATTATCCGCCACCTGCGCCGGCATCAGGGTATGTTCATCTGCGCCGATACACATGGATTCTATATGGCAGTGACCAGGGATGATCGCCGACACCAGATAAATTCCATGAAAAGCCGGATAAAAGAAATGAATGAAACACTGCAGGCATTCCTGAATATAGAAGAGAACGACCGCCGGCAGGCAGAAATGGATATATGATGGTGAAATGTGAAAAAGTGCGCTACAGCAGCCGGGATGAAGCCACACAGGCCATGGCCGGACTGCATCAGGATCCCAGAAATAAAGGGAAGCGGAAACCACACAAGGCATACCTATGCCCAGACTGTAACGGATGGCATGTGGCCAGTAATCGAAAAAAGAAAATTACCAATGTATTACCGGAAAGTATTACTATTGCAGACGATGAAGCCCTGCCGGCCGAAGCACTGCGATTCCTGCATAGGATAAAGCCGGTTAAATAGCAGCTACTATGGCAAGAATCAGAACTATTAAGCCAGAATTCTGGGATGATCTGCGACTGGCAGACCTGCCTAAAGGAACCAGACTGCTGTATGCCGGCATGTGGAACTTTGCCGATGATAATGGTGTGATACCGGCCAGTGCCAGATACATACAGGGAAAGGTATTTCCATATGATCCATCGGTGGATGAAACCACATCCGGACTGACCGATCTGGTGAAGATCGGCAGGATCAAACCTGTCACATATGATGGACAGGAATACTATTTCATGCCAAAGTTCAAAAAACATCAGGTGATCAACCGGCCGAACTATGACCGGGTATTCATACCGAAAGAGCAGCTGGATATCATCATTCAGGCGCAGCCAGAACCGATTCACACACCATTCAGTGATGATTCAGTGAATAATCATGGAACTATCACTGATGATTCAGTGCAGGAAAGGAAAGGAAAGGAAGGGAAAAGGAAAGGAAAGGAAGATGCGGCCATCACAGATGGCCTGGAATCAGTCACATATCCAGAAGGGTGGGATATCGAAAAATTACATGCGGCATGGATGCGCTGGCGGAACTATCGGAAAAAGCGCCGGAAGCCATGGTATAAGGATGCCGCATCAGAATCGAAGATGCTGGCCCGCCTGGCCGGCGAAGTGGGTGGTGATGTGGAAAAAGCCATTCAGGCCATCGATTACAGTATAGATCGCCTGTGGGATGGCATATTCCCACCAAAAAACAATAACTGGCCGGCGCAGAATGCGCATAATCAGCAGACAGCAGATGATGATGCATACCAGCAGCTGGCAGAAAAAACACAGAAGGCATGATGGTGCATGGTGCATATGTACCTGATGGGTATATGATGTGGGAAGATTATTACTGTGAACCTGTGCGGGAAGATTCAGGTAAATTTACTGTGGCACAGACCAGATACATCAGTATTAAACACCAGGCATCCGGATGCTGGGTGCGATTTAAGGAACCGAAAGGACTGGACCTACAGAATACCATCGATGGGATGGTGCGAAAGCTGGCAGATTACGTAAACGGAAAAATGATAGAATGACAGAACCTAAGAGCCTACAGGAACAGCTGGATGAATACATGGCGAACCGGCCGGAATGGACCGCCGAACAGCTGCAGCGGGCCAGCGACCTGCATGATCGCCTGCAGGAAAAGTACCGATTTCAGGGAAACGCCGGCGGAACCGTACCAGAAGAGTATCGGAAAAAGCTGATGGAAGTACCGGAATACCATGATCTGGATGAAGCCACCAGGAAGCAGATTTTCTGGAATGTGGCCAGGACTATGAATCCGGGATACACAGTGAACGAATCACAGTACCACCTGTACCGAAATGTGATCAGCGATGTTTTCAATGAAAAAGGGATCCTGCTGATCGGGAATGTGGGTACTGGGAAATCCATGATGATGCAGATACTGCAGAAGGCCATACAGGCCGAAGGAAAGCGCATGCGCATCTGTAGTGTGCCTGAAATAGAACAGCAGCTGCGCACCGCAAAGGAACCGGATTATGCGCACTGGGATGCCGGTGTGGTGTGTTTCGATGACCTGGGAACGGAAAATGAATCTGTTATATATGGGAACCGGGTAATGGTGATGACCGAAATACTGTACAGGCGATACAATCGGTACCAGACCATGGGCATCACCACACATATCACCACCAATCTACTGCCGGAACAGATAGAACAGAAGTATGGCAGCCGGGTGTGGGATCGCCTGCAGGAAATGATGAACATCTATGTGATGACCGGGAAAAGCCACCGGAGGCCATGAAGCAGTTTTGACCAATAATGTACCATAACCAAAAAATACCGAATATGACACACATTATCGAAGTGGATGAAACCATCTACAATCAACTGGAAGGCAGGGATAAACCTGCACTGGTGGCGGGAAGCACATGCGATTACCAGATAGGTGATATACTGGTGGTGCAGCAGAAGGGATCCAGAACCGAACACGCATACAGGATCGATGATATCATGGAGATCGAAGTGTATGGGAATGATGTACGCCTGATATACCTGGATGAACCGATAAACCACTACTGATGCCAGCGCAAAGATTCTACCGGCCGACAGAAGGCGATTACAGCCTATTATTGACCATGGCCACCATGCTGCATCCATTTATCCGGGAACGCCAGGCGGATGAATACATTCTATACAGTGTGGATGTGAACCCGATACTAAAAATCACACCGGCACAGCTGCGGCGCATGCGGGATGCCGGGTATCTGCTAAAAATGGACCAGCCGACAGGAACCAGGTACATCATGCCGGATGCCGCCAGGTTACATCTGAAAAGGAAAGTGTGGAAATGCCGCCGGAAGGATAATGGTGGACAGCATTACATGCAGATGCCCGCAGGATTTAAGCAAATAGTGAAAATGATCACCTAATGGATGAAATGAGTGCCAGGGAATACCAGGATACCTTTGGTAAAGGTAAAGGTAAAGTGCCGGCGGGCAGCCGGAAAAAGATGCAGTTCCCAAAGAAGGAAGAGCCTGGTAAAAAGGATATACGGACTGTGCTGATGCTGCTGCAGGCCAGCGGAAAGATACAGGGATATGATCTGGAATACCGATTCCATCCCATGCGCCGCTGGCGATTCGATTATGCCATCCCATCCATGAAGATCGCCATCGAATATGAAGGCCTGCACAGCCTGAAATCAGGCCATACCACTGTAAAAGGGTATAACAAGGATTTGCAGAAGTATAATGCCGCCACTGTACTGGGATGGAAGGTCCTGCGCTATTCAGCGAACACCTACACCGAATTCGCCACCGATATAACCGAAATACTGAACCATGGTACATGAACTGAAATGCTGGCCGGACCATTTCCAGGCCATCGCCAGTAAGGCGAAAACAGCGGAAGTGCGCATGAATGACAGGAATTTCCAGGTGTATGATACGCTGGAACTATGGGAATACCTGCCGACTATCAAAGAATACACCGGTAGAAGGTACACAGCCACTATCACACACATACTGCATGGCGGGCAGTTCGGTATCCAGCCCGGTTTTTGTGTGATATCATTCCAGAATGGTAAATTAACCCGAAAAAGCAGCTAACGGTACTCACCTATAAATCGGGCGGGATTCGCTCACAAAACTTAATAAGATGAAACAAAGTAACATTATTGGAAAAACTACATTAACTAAAATTATGAGCGAAGCAGAGAAATTATTAGAAAAATTTGCAAGAAAGAATATGATTCAATGGAATCAGGAATCTTTCAAAAGAAGTCACAGTAGATTGCACAAAAGTATAATCGAAGCGAT
>JAGQPF010000428.1 GCA_020426845.1 Planctomycetales bacterium | reverse complement strand
GGCGTGTTGCCGAGCAGGGTGGCCAAATTGTTCAAGGCGACCAGATCCTTGGGCGTTTGCTGCAACACATCGCGGTAGAGCAATTCGGCCTGCGTGCGATCACCGGCAACGAGATAGAACAGGGCCGCCGAGCGTTTGACGGAAGCCAGCGGCTGATCCTCCTTCAGGGCGGCTTCAATGTGCGGGCGAATCAGCTCCATGCTTTCTTCCGGCACTTGGCCTGAAGCGGCCACGGCCCCCGCAATCAAATTGACCCGCTGCGATGCAGAGTCGACTTCCAAACAAGCGTCGATCGCCTCTTTGAACTTCCCACGCATCGCCAAGTTGGCAATGTAGGGCGAAATGTAGTCTTCATCCAACTCCCGAACTCGCTTGTAAAGCTCGCCGGCCTCCTCATGCAGGTTGGCCGAGGTCAGGACGGTCGCCGCAGCGTGCAGTGATCGCTTCAGCTCATCGGTCTCGCGGTTCTCATGAGCTGCCACGTAGCGATTGATCAAGTCGATGATCTCCGACTTGTCGTTCTCACTCAGCTGCAGCCACAGCGCTCGCGCGCGAACGACTTCCGTCAGCTCGGCGTGCTTCTTCTCCAGTTCCTTGAGCTGCTGGTCCGCTTCTTTCAGCTTCCCTCGCCGCATCAGAAACGATGCGAAGGTGAGTCGATACGCGGGCAAAGGCTCGCCAAAACACAGCTCCTTGAATTGCTCTTCCGCCAACCCCCAACGTTGATTGCGCAATTCGGCAGAGCTCTCTCGAGCGCCCTGAACCACATAGAGGCTGGCCAGCAGCAGGCGGTTGGAAGGGTTGGGGCGACTCTGTTTGAGGACAAGACCCTCAAGCAGCGTCTGAGCCTCCTCGAGCTGGTTGTTGCGGATCAGCAACATGGCGTGAATTTGCGTGCTGCGTTCCGAGCCGGGGCTGGCCGCGGAGGCGAGCTGAATGTGCTCCTCCGCGAGATTCATTTGCCCCAGGTCGGCGTACAAAACAGCCAGAGCGAGATTGGCCGAGGCCATCACTGCCGTGCGTTTCTGCTTCTTGGCAACCAGGACGACGCGTCGAAACCAATCGACTGCGGTTTCCATTTGGCCGCGTTGCACAAAATGGCTGGCGCCGTTGTGAAGCCACTTCAAGTCATCCAGGCCTCCCGGTTGCGAGCGTGCCTGGCGGTACAGCTCGTCCGCCTGCAACGGGTCAATATGTGCCATGCCTTGGGCCCGGATATAGGTCCGCTCGGCATCCGAGCCACCGTGGCGTTTTGCTTTGTCCTCCAGCACCGCCAAAGCTCTCTCACGGTTGTCTTGCTTGACGAAGAAAGCCATGAGCGCGTTGTAGGTGCGCTCATCATGGGAGCCCAGCATGACGGCTGTCTCCAGGCTTTCCCTTGCCTCGCTGTCCTTGCCGAGCGCCACTTCCAACACGCCCTTCCAAAGCCACGCAAGGTACTTGGTCGAGTGGTTGGCAACGCCGCGTTTGGCGATTGCGTAGGCGTCGTCGAGAGACTTGGAAAGCAAAATACCGATTGTTTGAGTGGGCAACGTGGCGGTCACGTCACGCACGGTCGACAGCACTTCGGCAGCTTCGTCGTTGCGTCCCAGACTGTGCAGCGAAACGGTCAACTGATAGATCGTCTGCAGCCGTCGATCACCCAATCGCATCGCCTGCCGAAGCTCATCCACAGCCTCCAGCTGACGTCCTTCGTGAGCACTCAACTGGCCCTTCAAGCCATAGAGATATGGCCAATCGGGACGGTCGACCGACATCGTGTCGATCAGCTTTCTGACCGCCGCCAAATCGCCGGGAGTCGGCTTGGGAGGGGTCGCCGTTCGATCGGGCTGTAGCAGTCGTCGGCATTCCAGATAACGCCTAAACACTTCCAACCCTCGATCCGCGAATCGCTGCTCGTAGATCGGCCCCAAGTACTCCAACTTGGGGTCCATGATCAGTTGATCGACGATCTTCAGCACCTCGTCGCTGCTGCTGGACGGAAAATCTTCCAACGCCTTGAGACGCTCTCCCGCCCCAACAAAGTCCTCTTTGCGGGTGAGCACGTCGACGATGGCCAACTCCAGCGTCGCCTTGTCATCCAGATTCGCGGGCTGGAATGCCGTCAATTTCTCGAGTGCTGCATCAAACTCGCCCTTCCGAGACGACATGGTCGCGGCGAGCAGGACGTGGTCGAGGCTATTGGCTTCACTCGACTCTTGGGAGAACAGCCGGGCAGCATTCTCGCCTCGACCCAGCCGCAGGGATGTGCGCACCAACGCCTGTCGACACTGTGCATTCTCGCCGAACTTGGCCTCGACTTCGGCCAACAACTTGTCCACCTGCGCGTCGTCCTTGTCGACATAGTGACGCTCGGCCGCCAGCAGCAGCTGCGTCCAAGGAGATTTTGGCTCCGCAATTGTCGCTAGCTCAACCAGTGTGCGTTCAAAGTCATCCCATTTGCGTTCCGCAGCCGCGGTGGCAGCCTGCTCCCGAAGTTGCACGCGCGCCAGTTCTAACAGGACCGGCTCAGCGGGCAGCTTGCGGCTGACGGCGGACAACAGCTGGCGAGCGGCGCCAAGATTTCCCGCGTTCGCGCGGGCCTGCCCTGCCAACAAGGTCAATTCCAAGTCGCCGGGCTGATCCGACAAGCCCCGCTCAAACGCCAGTGCAGCCTGATCCCACTCCTGCAGTTGGACATACGCCTGCCCCAACAGTCGGCGAGCTTGCAACCGCAGCGACGATGGATCGGTGGAGTTGGCGATCGGCGTGACGTGGTCAATCGCCAGGCGGATACTTTGATCGGACTCGGCCTTGGCCAGCAACCACCTCGCCTCGACGAGCGCGACAGCCCGATCGAGTTGAATGTGCACCCCGGTAGAAGCCGACCAGCCGGCCCGCCCTTCATCGCGAAGCGCCTCGAGATGCGACTCCGCTTCGTCCAACTTTCCCGCCCGAATGAATTGCTCGGCCAACCGCACATGCAGGTCGCGGCTCTGCGGATGCGCCTCTAATGCCGACTCCCATGTCGCAATCGCCTCCGGCGCCTGCTCTAAGGACACTAGCAGATCACCCATCGCCACCAGAGCCCCAAGGGCATCCGGCGCCAATGCGACGGCCGCCCGATACTCCTTAAGCGACTCCTCATAGAGTGCTGCACGATCTTCGCTGTCAGCGGAGCTCGCTTGGGATGCCAAGAATGCCCCCACCAGTGAACGCACGCCGGGGTCATCGGGGGCGGCCTGCGCAGCCGCTCGATAGTCGCGATCAACCCCCGGCAAGTCGTACTTGTCACGGTAGATCGCCCGCATCACATAAGCATCTGCCGTTTGCAATCGCTCGACACGTTCGTCGACGATCTCATCCGCCCATTGAATGCGACGAGCGGGGTCCGCAAGACGCTCCTGCATGTCGGCGTCCAACAGCACTGGATAAGAGCGCAACAGCTCGGCAAGCGCCGCGCCAACGGCCAAATGGTCCGGATGCGATTTCGTCGCATATTCAAGTGCCGGCGCCAAAACCGGCGCCCAGCGTGATGGCAAGGTGGTGTTCAAATGCTGTCGCCACAGCGACAGGGCCAACTGCAGCATGGCGTCGTCAAATCCGGGATTCGCTTTCAGAGCCTCGGTTTGCACGGGGTCGGCGAGCGCAACGGTGAATGAAGACACTTGCCCCGGAAGCTCATACTTGGCCGGCAACCCCAACAACTCCAATGCTTGTCCCTGCATTTCGGCATAGCGGCCCAACCGTTCGAGAATCTCGGCGAGTCGTCGACGCATGCGAGCCAACTCTTCGACGTACTGCGGGTCGCCGGCCGCAGATCCGATCGCTTGGTAGTAGAGTTCGATCGAGCGCAGAGCAGCCGGCAGCGATTGCGGCTCAGCACCTTGATCCCAGACTTCCGCCAACCGAATCTCCACGTCCGCCCGTCGATCCGCCAGCTTGAGGTAGTGAAACAACTGACTTGCTGCATCGCGCAGGTGTCGGCGCCGCAGCTGTTCGTTCGGCGCCTCTTTTTCGGCCTCGCTCTCGGCAGCCGTCTCCGCCGCATCGGCTCGATCAAGAAACATGTCCGCTAGCCGCGGCATCTGGAATTCATGGATTCCGTAGGCCGCCCCTGCGGACACGCATCCTGCCACGACCGTCAAGATCAGCAGCTTCACGTTGACGACACGTTGTTCTTGCATAGCAGTGCTATTCACTCTTGCCGAGCCAGCCCAGGTCGACAAACGTCGCCCAGTTTACCGAGCGATGACCTGGAATAAGATGCGGGCGTTCTGAAGATCAGCATCCGAAGACGTAGAGCGACGCGATCCATCGCTGACGCTTCGGGGTTCCCGTTGAGTTGCAGCAGACGGCGACGCGATCCCTCGCTGACGCTTCGGGTTTCCTTGTTAATTTGGACTCGTGCTTTAGTAGTACGAGTACCCACCGTAGCGGTAGGAGAAACGTTTGCGAGAGACTCCACTGAGCACGCAACCAGCCAGGGGCGCGCCCGCCTGCCTCAGGCGATCGCATGTCGCTTCCACCTGCTCCAGCCGGCTGACGTCTCGCATCACACACAACAAGGTGGCGTCGGATGCGGCAGCCAGCTTCAAGGACTCCATGGCGGTCAACACGGGAGGCGTGTCGATGACAACGAAGTCGTAGTTCTCCCGAGCCCAAGTCATCAATTCCTCGAAGTGATCGCCGTTGAGCAGGCGATGCGGACTTTGGCTGCCAAGCTGACCCGCGGGAAGCAGATGCAGCCCTTCGCTCCATTCCTCCACAACGACTTTGGAAGGATGAAATTCGCCGGTGAGCACCTCCACCAACCCGGGGCCTTGCTCGATCTGAAAGGTCGCATGTACGTCGGGCAAACGCATGTCGCCGTCAATCAGCAGAATGCGTTTGTTGGTGGTTCGGGCGATACTGGACGCCAGCTGCGAAGAGATCGTGGTCTTGCCCTCACCGGACGCCGAGCTGCAGACGGCGATCACTTGCTGACCGCTCCCCGAACTCAGGTCGATATACGTCCGGAGATTGTCGATCGTGTCTTCGAAGTGGCGTATCACCCGCTCGCTGACCTTGCGACGGCCAAGCAACCTGGGGAAGGAGGCAACTTCGCCAATCAGAGGCAGCAATTGCCGATTCTTCAGGTCCTCGGCGTCGGAGATGCGTTTGTGCCGAACTTCCCAGAAAACGGCGATACCGAAAGGCACCAGCATCATCGCCCCGCCCGCCATCACCATCTTCTTGAGCGGCGCAGCTTCCACGGGGAACGTGGGGATCTTGGCCGTCTGATCGGCACGCACATGGGCGACCTGCCGGCTCCCCACTTCGAGGTCCAACAGCCGCTTCTTCAGCAGCAGCACCAGCTCTTGGGAACACGCCAGCTCCTGCCGCTTGAGCTCGATTTTCACCTTGTTGCCGGAGCTGACAACCATCTTTTGCAGCTTCTCCTCCCGGCGCTTCACCAACAATTGGCGGCGATGCTCCAAGTCTCCAAGTTCTTTTCGCTGCTCCTCCAACCGCTTGTCTTGCTGCCCTTGGTGGACCTCTTGATGCTTCTTCGTCAACTCGGCTTCAATTTCCTTCTCGCGCTTGGCCAACTCGGGAATCAGCCTCTTCCGTTCAGCCTGGAGCTCTTCGGTTCGCTCGTCGCGGTGGCCTGGCTGAAACAACTGCTTCCGCTGCTCGATCTCGGCCGCCATCGCGTCGAGATCCTGACGTCGAAGTTGCAGCTCGGGATGCAATTCGAGCGCCTTCTGCAGATCCTCGGCCGCCAGCGTGGGAAGTTTGCCCGACTCAATCAACTCGATCTCTCGCTTGATCATCACCAGCTGCAGATCGAGATTGACAATCTCTCGATCCAGCTCGCTCAAGGGGTGAACCGGGATCGCAGCCAGTTTGGAGTCCACCATGTCGGTGTCGAATTCAACATCCTCCGCCAACATTCCTCGCAATTGCGCTTCTAACTCGGCGAGATCCGACTCTTGCTTGCGGATCTCCGTCGCCAAGCTCGCCTGGCGCTCGCCGCTGCGCTGGTCACTAAACTCCTGCACCATCGTGAGGTACGACGCCAACACCTCATCCGCAATAATCTTGGCCGAGTTGGGGTCCTTGGCCTGGCAAACAATCGCGTACAGGTCGGCGCCTTCGTCGCGAATCGAAATCATCGAGCGAAGCGATTCCGCTGGCGTGCGGCGGCCGCTTTTCAACTCGGGCAGGTAACTCACTTCCGGACGACTGCTGACAACGTTCAGAATCGAGCTACTGCGAATCAAGGCTTTCTGGCTTTGCACAAACTCGCGGTGAGGTTCGGCTCGCGTGCCGAGCGGATTGTACTTCTGAAAAATCCATACCGTCGCTTGAGCCTCATAGGTGGGCGTCCAAAGCAACCAGACGCCGGCGGCGGCCGCAGCGGCGAGCAGCAGTCCGGCCGGCAAGGCATAGAGCCACCAGAGGCGAAACACTGTCAGCACAAACTGCGGTGTGACCGCCGACTCACTGGCGGGCGGCTGCTGCCGATAGTAGCCGGGCGCTTGTGTCGGGATCGCCAATTCGTTGCCGCGTTGCTCAGGGGAGTTCATCAACCAACTTTCACATGCAAACTACGAAGGCCATGGCCGAGCCAACAACAACGCTGACTCGGATATGCACGAACAGCCTGTCGAAAAATAGCCAGCCGGGTTCACTCAGCGGAAAATTGCAGCGCCGATAGCTTGGCCGGTTGCTTATCAACTCGCTAACACGATCACCGAAGTTCGGGCAGCCACAAGGTGAACAGAACGCCAGACAGTTAACGACGTGTGTGAGGAAGGAAATTGCCTACCAAACTGAGCCAGGAAATTGGCTGGGAAGAGATAGTCAGTTTGTTGGAGACATCAAGGCAATCAAAGAATTCGAACCGCGCAGACTCCGTCCCTTTGGGTCCACTCCTCAAAGTCGACCACCCCTCATCCTCTCCGACTTTCGGAGCAGGGAGAGAAAATGGGAAGGAAGGGATCAAATCCCCTCCAACGATGGTACTGATCTTACACGCCAGATCCGGCTCGTCAACCAATTCGCGCCGGCTACATAAAGAATTTGCACTTGGAGCATGGGTGTCCGAGTCCGAGCCGATGCAGACTTCGCGATAGGGGTAGGGGAGTGACGGTTGCCCGGCTCCCCCCCCTCCGAACCGGACGTGCGGTTCTCCCGCATCCGGCTCTCCGGAATGTGGT
>JAGQPF010000427.1 GCA_020426845.1 Planctomycetales bacterium | reverse complement strand
GGAGGCGGGAGACATTGTGGCGCTGGTCGGCTTGGCGAACGTGGAGATCGGCGACACGGTGTGCGCCGCGGGCGAGCCGCAGCCGTTGCCTCGCTTGACGATCGACGAGCCGACGCTCGAGATGATGTTCACCATCAACTCGTCGCCGCTAGCCGGCCGCGACGGCAAGTATGTGACGACTCGTCAGCTGCGCGAGCGACTTCAGAGCGAACTGGATCGCAACGTCGCGTTGCGGGTCGAGCCCGGCCCCAACGCGGACTCGTTCTTGGTGAAGGGCCGAGGCGTGCTGCATCTGTCGATTTTGATCGAGACGATGCGCCGCGAAGGCTATGAGTTGTCGGTGGGCAAGCCACAGGTGGTGACTCGGACGGTGGAAGGCCGCATTGAGGAGCCGTTCGAGACGTTGGTCGTCGAGGCGCCGGAGCCGAAACTTGGGCCCGTGATGGAGTTGGTCGGCTCGCGCCGCGGGCAGTTGCAGCAGATGATTCCACGCGGCGGCTACACCCAATGCGTGTTCGAGATTCCCGCTCGCGGCCTGATCGGCCTTCGCACCAGGCTGCTCAACGCCACGCAGGGCGAGGCGATCATCAATCACCGCTTCCTTGGCTATCGCATGTTGGACGGCGACGTGCCGCGGCGCGCCAATGGCGTGATGGTCTCGATGGTCAGCGGCCGCGCAGTCGCTTACGGACTGGATGGGCTCCAGGAACGGGCTGACATGTTCGTCAAGCCAGGCGACGACGTTTACGAGGGCATGATTGTCGGCGAGAACAGCCGCGACAACGATCTCACGGTCAATCCGACCAAAGAGAAGAAGCTGACCAACATGCGAGCGTCCGGAAACGACGCCAACATCTTATTGAAGCCGCCGCGTCAATTCTCGCTCGAGGCCGCGCTGGAGTACATCGAAGACGACGAGCTGGTCGAGGTCACGCCCGCCGTGATTCGCCTACGCAAGTTCTTTCTCAACGAAAACCAGCGAAAGCGTGCCGCCAAGCGATAGCAGTGACCTGTTCATGTCAGTCACGACCGGCGAGCGCCGGCAGACGGGGGAGCATTGGTTGAAGGCCATTATGTCACGCCTCACGCCTCAAACGCCAAAGTCCCGGTAGGCCGTAGGCCTACCTCACCGTAGCCCGGGGCATCGCCCCGGGAACGGCGCGCCTCACGCGCAAAAGCCCCGGCAGGGGCGACAGAAGTTAGCCCCGGGGCGCAAGCCCAAGGAATGGCCCTGGGGTGTTGTTGGTTTTCACGCATGTTTGTCGCGTGCACGGTTCATCGTAGGCCGTAGGCCTACTTCACCGCAGCCTGGGGCATCGCCCCGGGTGTTTGTCGGTTTTCACACCTGTTTGATGCGTGCACGGTTCATCGTAGGCCGTAGGCCTACTTCACCGCAGCCCGGGGCATCGCCCCGGGTGTTTGTCGGTTTTCACACCTGGTCGTCGCATGGCTGGTTTCATCGAAGGCTGAAGGCCTTCCTCACGTGCGACCGGGGCGTTGACGCAAGCCCAGGGAATCGCCCCTCTGCGCATCCTCTTTAGCTCAACCAACCTCTTGAGCAGGTTGTTTTCCGTCGGCTGTTCATTCGATCTCTGCCTCCGCGCGAAGTTCTTTCTTGGTCGTCTCGCTGAGTTCCCGCCAGTCCATTCCGTTCAACCCTGCCGCCAGTGCCCATAGCAAGTTCAGGCTGGCTTTCGGCTGACGTTGTTTCACGAGTCGGTAAGCGATGACCGGTCCGAGGTGTTCCAGTTCGCCAACCGTCGCGATTCCGGCTTCACGCAACCACTGCGCACTCTTGGGGCCGAGGTTAAGCAAAGATTCGATGGGAGCGTTATTCATCCACCCTCATTCCCTTGGACTTGTCGAAACGCAAAACTTCGCAAACGTCATGCAATTCCGCGCCTAGCTGTTATCGGCCGCGGTCTGATCGCGCTTTGGTGCGAGCCATTCGCAACGACCTGCCGATGCAGGTCACCATTGGCCGACTCAGCCGCCATGGTCCGCCCTCGAAGCACTATGAGGGCGACTTCCGCTTCCTCTGTCCCGTCTGCGGCGAGCTTCGCGCCACCGTGAACCCAAGAAACAACCTGGCGCACAGTTTTTGCTGCGGCCACAACACCAACAACATCGACTTGCTGATGAGCCTCGACTACGACTTCCTCTCCGC
>JAGQPF010000426.1 GCA_020426845.1 Planctomycetales bacterium | reverse complement strand
GTCGGGCCTCCATCGCAGGCGACCCTTGTGAGGCCCGGTGGACCAATCTGCGCGTTCATCAAGTTCGTTCAGGCCTTGCCCTACGACGAACTTGCGGACCGCATTGCGGAGATGGGATTTGACGGCATCGAAGCCACGGTACGCGCGGGCGGACATGTGCTTCCGGAGCGGGTCGAGGAGGACCTGCCCAAGCTCGTCGAAGCGTTGCGGCGGCGCCAGCTTGATGTGACCGTGATGGCGTCTGAAGTCAACAATCCGGAGGATCCCGGCGAGCGACGTGTGCTGGAGACCGCTGCGAAGCTCGGCATCAAACGCTACCGCATGAAGTACTTCCGCTACAGCGGCAAGCGTCCGGTGCTGGAGGAGCTTGAGGAGTTCCGCCCCCAAGCAAAGCGGCTCGCAGCGGCCAATCGCGAGCTTGGCTTGCAAGCGGTGTACCAGAACCATGCCGGCCCTCGCTACGTGGGCGCCACACTCTGGGACTTGCAACGTTTGCTGCGGGACATCTCCCCTGCGGAGATCGGCGTTGCCTTCGACATTCGCCATGCAACGGCCGCGGGCGGCGATTCGTGGGCGGTGCTTTGGGACGTCGTGCGTCCGCACGTGCAGACGATCTACGTGAAGGATTTTCACTGGCACAAGGCGGCCGACGCCGCTCGGCAGCAGATGGTCAACGTGCCGCTCGGCAAGGGGCAAGTGAGCCCCGCTTTCTTCGCGGAGCTCGCCAAGCCGCCGATTCAAACGCTGCCCGTGTCGCTGCACGTCGAATACCTTAAAGAGTCAGGCGTGCCCGAGAACCTCGAGGCCCTGCGCCGCGACCTTGCCAAACTGCGCAGTCTGCTCGCCAACAGTCGCTAAGGATCGAGGGAATAACAACTTCCCGAATTGCGGGTTGGCACTTGGACGTTGTCAGCTGCGATCCGAAAGCCAATCCGCCGGGGGAATTCGCTTTTCCCGTTTTCCTAGGCGCCGCAGCGGGTGCCTGGGCGAGCCCCACTCAAGGAGCTGACATGGCGGTCGTGCTGATGCTTGAGGACGACCGGGATCGCATTCGGCGGTTCGAGGCGGTGCTGTCCGGTGTGTGTGAGCCCGAGCAGTTTGTCGTGCATCGCACCGCAGTCGCGTTCATCGCCGGCCTATCACAGCTCTCGGCTGTCCCCGATTTGATTGCCTTGGACCACGATCTGTTCCCCGATCATCCGGACGACCCCGATCCAGGCGACGGCCGCGACGTGGCGAGACATTTGGCGCAGCTTGCTCCCTGCAGTCCCGTGCTGATTCACTCCACCAATGTGCATGCCGCCGAGTCGATGCGAATGACGCTCGAGGACGCCGGCTGGAAGGTCGACCGCATCGCGCCACTAGGAGAGGATTGGATCGAGGCCTACTGGAAGATGATCGCCTTCGAGATGCTAGCCCGCTGACTCCGCAGTTGATCACAAAGAAAAACAACTACCTTGCTGGCCCGCAACCTGGCATGAAGGATGTGTCGGACGCCGTTGACCCAATCTTGCCGTCCAGTAAATCAATGACGGCCTCGGACACTTCAACTAATCGCCACGTCTGAATATCGGCTGTAAATGCCCCACCGCAAAACCCCATCGCATTCAGCACGTCTTTGCTCAATTGAGCTGGGGATTCTCTCAGGACTTTCAGCAATGAGTGTATCGCGTCGCGAACGATCCGTTCTCCTTCGGTGGATGACACCGCTTCGCTGATTCCATCTGGCACACAGCCGTTGAAAAAGCCACGCGAGGCGAGGAGCCATTGGTTGTGAATCTGTGTTGCGAGGGATTCGTCCTCAACCGGGTCTTCGACATGCAATGCGAGGAAGCGAAGCCACAGCTCAAGGATTCCATCTCGCAGCCAGAATCCGCGCGGGGGCTCGCCGACTGCAAGAAACGTGGTTCCCATTACGCAATCCTTGTCGAATGACTGTGCTCGCCCGCAACGGTGAACGGCTTGATCTCTAGAATCCGTGGCCCGGTCGGTGCGATCTAGTCAACGACTCTGGATGCAAATCTACCGCAAAGGAATAGGGCAACCGGGATGTAGAAGACTGGGAATAGGAACGCAACGAGCAAATAAAAGTTCGAAAGCTCGTCGCAGAGGTAAGTGGGACCTCCCAGCCACCTGAGCGACTCTCCCAGGAAACGCGGGACAAAGGCAAAGAGAAAAAGTGTCAGCGGGAATGCAATGAGCATGCCCGCAATACAGGCCAAAAGACGCAGTACCAGCTTCATTTGGGGGTTCCTTTGAACACTTACATTTGCGCACGACCAGCGCGTCCCGTCGATGCGTGGCGAGCCCCCGACGGTGTCCGGTGTGCTGACAATTTCTCGCATCTGCGTGAGCCAAAAAACGGGTGGACGAGTCGGGAAACTAAGATCGGCGCTAGGGTGCTTCGGGAAAGTTGGGCGGCACCGCCTCAAGATTGACCGCGGCGTATCGGTTGGGCCCGCGGAGCTTAAACATGACGAACCCCAACTTGTCCCTGTCTCGCAGTTGGCCTGCCTGTTCGAAATCCTGTTCGTTCCGATTCTAACTCGGCAATCGAATCGACTTGAATGAGAATCACCACGAAGGACGCGAAGAGCACGAAGGGAATGGAGGCGACGCTGTCTGAGACCGCCCAGGAAATAGCCGACCACTCCGGAGATCATCTAAACTTGTATTTCGCGCGAGATTGTTTTTCTGCGGAGGACGCGACACGCGATCCAGAATCAACAGGTAACCCGCGTCCCCATCCTCGGCGTTTTTCGGCGCGGCCTGAGAATTGCTGAGCAAGCGGAGCTTTAGCGTTCCCTCCGATATTGAGAAGACACCATGAAAACTTTCTTGGCGTGGATAACGGAGGAGGAAGTTGATTGCGTGAGCTTCATCGCCAGCCTCCACGTTAAACCGCCCGTTAAACGGCAGCCCCCCGCTTGCACGCCGGGTCTGGTTTGCCACGTGAACCCATTGCCGGCGAACGTGATCGAGTCGATGCCAGCCGTCCATTTGCCTTGAAGGCGTTCAAGAGCAGCGCGATTTGCGTGCCTATCCCGAGCGTCGAGACTAATGAGCACGACTGCCCACGTAGCAAATGGAACTGCGATTAAGAGCAGCCATAGCGGAATGCGAAGGCGCTGTCGGCCCATTGAGTCTGCCGATATTTCGGGTAGGCAGTCTACGGTTGAACGCGACTCTACTTTAGGATGTCGAAACCATCGGCATAGGTGCCACCCGCCACTTGCTGCGCGACCTCAATGCGTCGACGCGAGGCGGAGACGTCGAATTCGCCGCAGCCCTCAATGACGCTCAACGCGTCGTTGTGCAGGGCAAACGCAAGCCGTTCCGCCAAGCGAACCCCCACGTCGTCGCCGCGATAGGTCTGCAAGAGTAGGCGAATTTCGTACAACGCCGCGGCGAAGAGCTTCGCTTGTTCATCGCTGAGGGCCACGGGCACCACCTTAATCAGTTGTCGGGATGCGCCCAATCGTCAGCTCGGGCGAATTTCGTTGGCCTTGTCATCCGGTTGCATAAAACACGTCGGAGCGGAGTACGTACTTGACTCCAGCCGCAATCGGCGTGCCCTCGTGCCAGCGTTCGTGCCGAAACAGTAACGCTGTGCCAGTCGCTGGCATCACGATAAATTCTATCTTCTCCCGCGTGCCACTCACATCGCAGTAATGGCAAAAGGTGGTCGAGCCGCCGTCGCAATCATCGTTGAGATAGATCAGGTATGACAGTTTGCTGGTTTGCCCAAGCTCATTGGAGACGGCGCCATCCTTATGGCGATTGAATCGCTGTCCCGGATAGTACCGGTAGATCCGCAACTGAGAGTCGACTCCGCAAGCATTTTGCCCGTCGAGCACAGGCAGAAATGAGCGAATTCGCTTCCACATCTCGTCTGCCAACTGGACGTCATTGAACACAACGCGATCGTTGTTGCGAATGTGTGTCATCATCTTCGGGCCGCTTGGTGTTCGCACCGAGGCAGCCTCGAAGCCGATCGATTCGGCGCGAGCAACAAGTTCGAGACATTCTGCGCCGTCGAAGATGTTTGAGACAGTGAAGATGTCGTCGTCAATCTGTTTGAGTTGGCGAGTCAACGAGGGACGCATGCCAATGGGACCTCACCGTCAAAGCAATTCGTTGAAAGCGAACAAAAGTGCGCAAAGTGTGGCAACGATTGCCGTATAGGTTAGCAACTCATGAACTGTTGTTCTGCCTCATTCGTTATTTGGAGTGCAATGCTCGCGAAGTGAATGAACGTTGCTGACGGTGCACCGCCTCTCCATTCGTTGACGACACGAGGGCACGCTCATGGTTCACTGAGATTGCGGCAAATGACTCGCCACCCGCATCGTCAAAATTGACTGCCCCCCGCTCTCATTCATGCGATGGCTCTTGCCTTAGTTTTCATAGAGGTATCGCACGAAACGGCACCGCAGGGTGGGCGCCAAATTCAATATCCATGCGCGGGACGATCCGGCGCAGCGATGGTGACAGACTTAATGAGTCAATGTGAATGGGATGCCTTGGGCACGTCAGCAAATCGTATTGTCCAAGCGGTGTGGCCCGGTGGGCATCCTGTAAATCGTAGCCGAATAGTCCCTGACATGAATACTTGATCCAGTCATCGAAACGTCCGTCGCCGTCGTGCACCAAGTCAGCCTCAGTTGTTTCCGGCAAAGCGGCGATCAGCTCAAAAAGTTCGTTGTAAGAGTCTCGACTCGATTTGGCGGCCATTGGGATTGGGCCACGACCAAACGAAGAGAATGCAGCAACATGACCAAGGCAGTCACAGGCATACCAATCAAACTCAATCACATCGCTTTGATCGACAATGACCTTCCACGCCGCCTTGTCCCACATTGGTTCCATGGGAGCACTCAGGGTTAGCCACGGATAATGCCGCCAACGAAGTCGCCGAAAAAAGGCCGCGATTTCCAATTCCGATTCGTGGTCGGAATCAATGCGAGTCCGCATCCAATCCGGGGGGAAGTGTAGTGTAACAGGCTGTCAGCCTGAGCATGGTGGTGTAGTGGCCCAGCGGGAACATGAGTTTCGAGATGCGCTAATTGATTAGTCTTGCGACTTCGTCGATGGGAAGAGTGGGGGCCAGCCCCCACACCCCCGAGGTTTTGCGCATGGGCTCAAAAGCG
>JAGQPF010000003.1 GCA_020426845.1 Planctomycetales bacterium | reverse complement strand
CGCCGTTGATGACGACCTGCACAAAGTGCTCTGCCAACAACCATGGTGCACGGGCCTGCAACGCCGCAATCGTTCGCGACAGCAGCTCTGGCCGCCCTCCTGTCAGCAGGCTTACTCCAACCGGCATCGCAGCCTGTCGCGGCGCAGTGTCGACCGAGCTGCGGATGACCCACATGCCCGAGTCCCCATACGGCCGTAACTGTGCCGAGAAGCGATGGTGCGTCTGCCAGAGCTCCAGACAATTCAGCTCGTGGAGTCGATAGCCGTCGTGAAGCCACAACTCGTGTGACGCGGCGAGATGCGGGCGCAGCAAGAAGTAATTCGCCTCGCGGCCAATGCTGCAAGGCGGGCCATCCATTAGCACGAAGCCGAATTCACCTTCAACGCGTTGGAAGTCATAGCCCTGCAGTTCCAGCCCCGCGCAGCGAACCCGTTGCACTGGGGCGTGCGTGAGCTCGACATACGGATCGAGCCGCTCGCTGCGCAGCACGTCGCGAGTCCGACGCAGATAGTCCTCATCGTGCTCCAGTGATTGGAACGTGATCTGGTGGTCTCTCGCGTACTTCGCGAGGCATAAGGTGGACACACCGCTTCCCAACTCGAGCATCCTTCTCGGGCGCAGCTCGGCGATCCGCTGCAGCAGCGCATCCAGCGCCTCGGGCTCCATCGACCACGAAGTCCGCAGCCGCTCAGTGCAAACGCTCGCGGCGGCCGGCGCTTGCAGCGAGCCCTGAACTCCGACGCGCACCGGGCACATGCGGAAACTCGAATGCTGACCGAGCTGGCCATCCACGCGGCCATCTGCCTGGCCGTTTGCCCTGCCGTTTGCCTGGGCGAGTGCCGCTCGCAATCGCAATGCATGCGCAGCAATGGCGTCCTTGCGTTCCCGGTCACTGGCTTCGCCGACGGCGGCAACCATCGATTCCATAAGCCGTTCACGGCCAATCCCTCCGGCCAGATATCGCTCGTACTCGGCGTAGACTCGATCGTGCAGTTGGCGCAGCTCGGCGATGGCCTGATTTCGCCGCTCCGATCCAAACCCGGTGGTGGGATGATGAGTCAGGGAATCCGGACGATGGTGCCGGTGATAGAGCACACAATCCACTTGCGCGATGGGCCCGATCATCGCCAGCAGACTCATCAGCAACGTGTCGTAGCCTAGCTGAAAGCCGGCGTCGTAACCTCCAATGGCTCGCAGCGCATCCACGCGAAACAACGCGTGGTGATTGGCCCAGTGGGTCAGGTCAGGCCCCGGGGCTTGGCGCGGATTCAGCGGTTGGCTGTCGGCAACGCGGCCGTTGACATGGTGCTGACGGTCGAGCGACACGGCGGCCACGGCGTGCCGTTGCCGCAACGCGCGAAGCAACATCGCGACGCGAGGCGGCTCGCTCCAATCGTCCGCGTCCTGAACAACGAAGTAGTCGGCCTCGGTCGCCTGCAACACGACCTGATGCGCGAAATACGGTCCGCGATTCTCGAATAGCTCGAAGCGAACCAGACGAGGATCCTCCATGTCCGCCAGCTCATCCCAAGGCGACTCGGGATCGCCACAGTTCACGACGACCAGCTGCAGGTTGCGATGCGTCTGGCCGAGCACTCCATCCACCGCGCGACGAATCTGTGAAACACAGCCGTATTGTGGCGTCGAAACGACCACTCGCGAATTGTCGACTGGCTGGCTCATGAGTCGCCTGCGATGGAGTCTCGACCGGTCCACCGGGCCTCACAAGGGTCGCCTGCGATGGAGGCCCGACCGGTCCACCGGGCCTCACAAGGGTCGCCTGCGATGGAGGCCCGACCGGTCCACCGGGCCTCACAAGGGTCGCCTGCG
>JAGQPF010000425.1 GCA_020426845.1 Planctomycetales bacterium | reverse complement strand
TATCACCTCAGCGACTTTCGGGTCTCCAGCCGGCGATTGCCCGAACATCCAGGCCTGAAACGAATCTGCATCCAACAGCTCGACACCGGCGGGGTGCTGGTCGCTAACCACAGCATTCGCCAAAACTCGATCGTGTTGTTCGAATGTTTTTTGGAGACGACTGCGGGAGACCTCCCCGGCGACTGGGGATTTACGGGTGACGACAAGCCGCCGTGGAATGTGGGGCCGGAGTCGACAATCGCCATCAGCCCCGCCTGCTTCTTCAACGTGCCCGAACAGCTCAATGTCCCCGAGAACCCGCGCTTTCGCATCGAGTTCCTCACGGCGACGGGCAAGCGATTCTCGCACGTCTTCTCGCGACAAGCGCCGCGCCAATCAAACTCCGCCGAACCGGCTCGCCGCGCTGCCTAAGAAACGACTACAGCTGTTCGTCCTGCTCCTCGGGCTCGGCGAAAACGACATCCACCAGTTCGTCGCGACGACCGCGTGACAACAGGGGCGCGGCCAACAGATCGAGCGTCTCGGACTCAACCGCCTCCGGGTCCAGGCTGAAGCTGGGCGACAGCTGGACATCGGATGCCGAAACGCGCGGGCCTTCCTCAGCGAGGCGTGACAAGCTCGAGTTCGGCAGCAGTCGAGTTCCGGCCGACAGCCGGGCCGACATCAGGTCGCCCGAGGTGCCGACGTGATCCAATCCCAACAGATGCCCCATCTCGTGCAAGACGACGGTCAACAGATCGGCCTGTCCGGCGTCGGGCGTTGTCGTCGGATCGAGATGCCATCCTCGGCCAGCCGCGTCATCGTCCAGCCAAATCGACGGCGCGATTTCCTGGAACGAAATACCCAGCACGTCTCGGGCGCCGAAATTGGTCGTCGAGATTGGAGCCTGCGCCAAGGTTTGCAACTGGCCAGCGGTAATGCCGGCGCCGCTCCAGACGGTCAGCGCCGACTGCTTCGCGATCGCCAACGCGTCGAGGGTCAACGCATTCGCTTCGGTGAGCGGAGCACTGTCACCCGCTTCAAGCCGTTCCATCGCCGCGCCCGGCAATCCGGCTGCGGTGGTCGCCACGTCCAGGCCATTGACCACCCAATACGGATCCCCACCATTGTTCCGGAAGGTGATGTCGAGCACACCATCGGCGCTGCTCACGCCCGGCAGCACTAACGACGTGAATTCGTTGGCCGCAGTGTCGGGAACGTTGACGAACGCCCCGCCCTCGACGGAGACCTGGATGTTGTTGCGGGCGAAGCCCTGGTCGCCGACGTACACTCGCAGGTCGTAGCTGACGCCCGAGTCGACTTGCACCTGGAAGGTGCGCGGACTCGATGTCGTGCCATAGACTCCGTCTCGGAACAGCGGGACGTTGCCGCTGTCGACGAGGTTATAGCCCGTGGTGCCGCGTTGGAATGCCAGCGGCGCTGTTTGCCAGCCGTAGCCATCGACGGCGGAATATAGGTTGGTGGTGGCCACACCGGTGAATCCCGATTGCGTGTCGCCTGTGCTACCGTTGAAGTCGAAGCGACGCGAGACCGGGGTGCCGTAGACGTGGTCGAGCGTTCCTTGCCCCGCGCCAGTGACCTCGGCGGTGACAATGTGCGCTGTCCCGCCCGCCGTCGTGGACACGGCAAAGCCGAACGCCCCGGCTCCGTCGGCCAACACCTGCACGCCAGCATAATTGGGGTTTTGATCGATGCTGGTGATCGTCCCAAAATCCGTGCTGACGGTCACCAATGAGCCGGGCGAAGCGCCCCCGCCGGTGAATGTCTGACCCCCGTCCGCCGTGGAGAGCGTGTGCGCCGCCACGGAGCTTGCCGGGTGGATGTTCAATCCGTTGATGACGAAATAGGGATCTCCTCCGGTGTTGGCGATCAACAGGTCCAAAACGCCATCGGCAACGGTGACGGGGAACGACTGATGCGTGAATTGGCCCGTCGCGGAGCTCACGTTATCCAGCACCAAACTTCCCTCGGCGGAGATGTCGATGAAGTTACGTGCGTGCGAAGTGTCGCCGATCACGACGTTGACCACGTAGTCGCCATTCGTCAGGTCGACGCTAAACGTGTTGCTGGCGCCCCAATGACCGTCTTGCAGCAGCGCGTCCGGCGCGCCGCGGTCAAACCCGGACGCCGCCGTCGACCAACCAAAACCTCCTCCGGCCGAGTAGAGCGTGCCGGGCAGCACACTTTCGTATCCGGACTGCGTCGGCGACGTGTCTGTGTTGAAATCGAAATTGCGACCGGTCAACGTCACCGGTGGGGGCGAGGTCAACGTGTCGGTGTCGCTGGCGGTGTTGTCTCCCGGGGACGAGTCGAACGATTGCGACACCGTCGCGGTGGACGTCAGATCGCCGGTCGCGCCCGCGTCGATGTCGGCGACGACCGTGTAGGTGACTTGGCTGCCCGCCGGCAGATCGAGCGTCTCGTTCAGATTGCCCGTGCCCGATGCGCTGTTGCCCGTTGCGCCACCGGCCGCCACGCTGGTCCAAGCGGCGCCGGTGATCGCCGGAGCAAAGTTGGTCGTGACCACAGTGCCCGGAGCCGCATCGGCGCCACTGTTGGCAACGACGATCGTGTAGGTGACGAACTGCCCGGCAGTCGCGGTCGTCACACCGTCGTCGATGGTCACCGACACTGCGACGTCGGGCAGCGAGTGGGAATGAACCGGCATCTGCCCACTCGTCAGCGTCGGGCGGCTTTGCCCCCCCCTCGACCCGAGCGGGTAGTTCGACAGCCCCAGGCCCTGACCAAAGCCCAATACGGCTCGTCCACGATAGTCCGGCAATTGAAACGTGGTGCGTCCGTCGCCGCCGTACATCGTGCCGACCAGCGAGTAGAGAGCTTGATTCTGGGCAATGGGCAGCAGTTGGCCATCGGTCTGAGCCCAGCCGCGAGGGGCAAAGTTGCCGGCAAACATGTCAACACTCGCAAGTGCCGGACTGAGGCCATCCAGGTAGTGGCTCCCACCCGACGGCGGACCGGTCAGGGCGACGTTCGCCTCCGAGGGCAGGGCTCGCTCACCAACACTCAACGCGCCATACATCAGATCGTTTTGCAGCGGCGCATGGTCCACACCCAGGATGTGGCCGAACTCGTGAGAGATCGCCGTCAACAGGTCGTAGTGCAGGTAGGCCTCCTCCACCGTGGCCAACATCTCTCCCGTATTGGCATCGATTGCGCCAAACTCGAGGTGGTCCTCCGGAGTCGCGTCGATGAACCAACCACGTTCCGACGCGTCGCGGTCGAACGTGATCACGTCGCCTGCCGCATGGGCAAGCCGCCCCGACGACAGGTCGCCGATCTCCAACCGGACGTTGCGTAGCTGCTCTGCCTGCGCATCGGTAATCCCGACTGCCTGCCACTGCGCGATCGACGCTTCGGCCAGCGTGGCGATCTGCGACAGCGCATCGGCCTCATCGATGGTCTCCGTGCCGCTCAGGAAACCGGTGCCGGGCGTCGAGTCGTCGAACATTTCAGCCGGGTCATCGGTTCCCAAATTGCGACTCGGGAAGATGCCGGTGAGCGCGATGTTGTAGTTCAGAGCCAGGAACGGCTGGCGATTTTCGACCGCCTGCCCACCGCCGGTGGCCGTGGTCGTTCCGGCGGGAATGGAGTGGCTGTGGGATGGCATCGTGGAGGTGGTCATGCAGAGGGACTCGGTGCCTCCTCGCTGCCCTAACGTAACGTTACCATCCGGCCCGTTGCCATAGTGAACTGCCATGCGGCCGCGCAGATCAGGCAAGCCAAAGGTGGTCCGCCCATCACCTCCGTAGGTCGTGCCCAGGATGGAGAACAGCGCCGAGAATTGGCTGATGGACAGCAGTTGCCCGTTCGCCAACGCCGTTCCCTGCGGCGCAAAATCGCCGGCAAACCAGTCCACCGATCCCAGCAAATTTTCGATGCTCAAGCTGCGTGAGGGAAACACGCCCACCAGGGAAATCACGGGATTCAACGCCAGGGTCGGCTGCCGGTTGTTGACACAGACGCCACTGCCAGCATCGCCCGTGTCGGAGCCGTCCGGCAACCCATGGTGGTGCGTCGCCAAGTTGGCGGCGCCGAACGTCACCTGCTCGCTGCCCGTCTTGTCTCCCAATCGGTAATTGGTCAATCCGGGGCCTTGCCCAGCACCAATCGGCACTCGACCACGCAGGTCAGGCAAGCCAAAGGTCGACTGCCCATCTCCGCCATACGTGGTCCCCAAGATGGAGAACAGCGCCGAATTCTGCGCAATCGACAACAACTGGCCTTGAGCCAGCGCGTAACCGCGCGGCGCAAAATCGCCGGCAAACATTTCGACGGAGCCCAACAATGGCTCAGATCCGCTGAGGGCTCGAGAGGGGAAAACGCCCTGCAGCGCGATCACGTAATTCGTGGTTGCGTAGGCTTGGCGATTGTCAAATGACTGTGTGCCACCCGCCGGGCCGCTATCCAGAAATTCCGTGTCCGTGATCGAGTCGGGAATGGCGTCCGCGGCCTGGCCTGAAGTGGGCAGGCGCCGCACCCCGTTGGGCAGCAGCCCCGCCATTACGTTGTCCGAGTCACCCAGCAAGTGCGACAGTCCGAGTGCGTGTCCTTGTTCGTGGAGCAACACCGTCAGCAGGTCGATCTTGCCGTCGGCCAGCGTGCCGACGTCGGCGACTCCGCCCGTGAACTCCTCGCTCACTTGAGGAGTCTCGTCGACAAACCACAGGTTGCCCGCGGCGTTGAGGTCGACGGTGATGCTTCCCGGCTGATACTGAGCCAAGTGAGCGTCTTCCAAGTCGGCAATCCCGTAGCTAATGCCTTGCAGCGCCGCCAGTTGCTCATCGCTCGCCCCGGCTTGTTGCCAAATCGCGGCCGCTTCGCTGGCCATCGCCTGCAAATCGGTGGATGACAAGGTCAGGTCGCTCGCCAACAGTTCGCGGTGTTCCAGCGTCTCCATCACAAGCCGGCGAAAAGCGGAATGCTGCGAGTCCTTGCGGTTCGCTGCGATGCGTCGGCGCGACGAAGGGAGTGCGAAGTGGTTGAGCATCGAGAAAGTCCTCATAGTCGCGCGTCGGAGGCTGGGGGACGCGGAGGGGGTGAATGGGTAGGCGATGATAGGGAGGCCGATGATGGAGAAGCCGATGATCGGCAACCGGCATTTAACAACGTCTTCGGCTGCGCGCCAAACTCCGTCCGATTGCCGGTGTTCAACAGAGGTGAAAGTGGGGAAGGGAATCGAAAGCCGAGCCCATGACCCTACGGATCGGTGTCATGAGGGGATTGCGACGAATCGAATCGCTGCCCCGATGGGCAATCGATCGTCCATCGCCAGTTCGACCATGCCGTCGCATTGTTATGGCCGTTGGAGAAGCCTTCCGACAGATAGACTGCAGAGTTTCTCGAGGTGCTAGGGCTGCAGGATGTGGGGGCGCAGAAATATTTGGTCTGCCCAAGGAGCTGGCGGTCAACGTCCGGCATCCAGGTGCGGATGCGGAGGACGAGGAGGAGACGCCATCGCAGTGACACTTTCATGTCAACGGCATCGTAAGAGCGTAGTAGGCGGGACGAGCCGATGCAAGACAACGGGGCACTTGTTTTGGCATGTTCGCAGCGTCTCTGGCGCACCACGCTCCCCACAGCGTGCCCGTCACAAGCGGGGGGCGACAATGCCCCTCATTGCGGCGATCGCGATACGATCCCAGCAAACTCTATCCAGCGCCCGGCCATTCCTCGCAATGGCAACACCGCCGGCGCGTGCAATCTACCGGGGCGGATGATATTTCGCCGGGCCAAATCCCAGCACCGGGTAAAAGATCATCGGCAACAGCGTCAGGCCTAAAGCAAAACGGGGAGACTTCCGAAACCGTCTGGCAAAGCCGCGACTCACTTCGTGATGCCGAATCGAATAAGCCAAGGACGAGATTATGTATAGCGTGATCGGAATCTTGGGAACGCCCGCGGCTTCAAACATGGCGGACCTGGAGAACATGGACTTGCCGGCCTTTCGCATCATTAGGCCATAGCCGCTCAAATAGGCAGCTAGCCAGACAATAAACATGCCCATCAAGCCATTCGCGAGCAGTTCCGGATAAAGCCACGGCTCGAACGACCAGCAAATGAGAAAACCGCCGATGCTGGCGAGGAACAGCAACGAAAAAGCGACATAGCACGCGAACTCCGACATTTCTTGTCGTTTTTTTCGAGGGCGGCGTCTCAAGTAGACGCCTCCGGCCGGGGCGACCGGCAGATCTTCAATCACCTCCAACGAATCAGTCGGAAGCGGCGCCGCGCCACCCGCTCCGCACGTCCCCGAATTCAACGCCGGCTGCCACGCGTCCGTCGTTGCCTCGGGCGTCACACAAAAAGTCAACGCACAGGAGGGGCAACTGGCGGCTTGCCCTAACAAGTGCGGCGGCGCGGAAAATCGCGCTAGACAATGAGGGCAGGTGACCGCCAGCGGCTCGCGCGTCGCCGCGGCCATTTGTCGAACTGGCTCCGCGGCCGGAATCCCGAACCGAGCGCCACATCGACATTGAACCGCCGTGCCAGCCAACGAGCCATCCACCTGATAACTCTGGCAGCATTGCGGACAGACGACAGCGATCGACATATAACCTCCCGCAACACCCATCCTAGACTTGTAGATATCCCGACGAATACTTGTCACTACCATTCTAAAAACTGTACTCAATGCGAACAACAAGGCCGTCGGCCGGGAAGAAGAACGGAGTGTGCAACGAGCCAGAACTCCTACATCGATGCGCCAACCGCAGGTGAGTTCCCGCGGGAATCCGAGTCTTTTCGACTCACACCCCCAAACAGCCCGACACACGGACTGCGTTTCGATTCCGTCGATGGGAGCGAGCCAATCGCAAGTTTCATGCCACGAGCGGCGGGAGATGCCATCTCAGATGCCTCTTAATGTAGCGGAAGTCTAGCCAATCTTGCCGCCAGGGTCCTAGCTCGGCCAGAAGGCGAGGGGAACCACAAGCTGAAAGTGGTTCTCCCAGACGTAGACGGGGAGGCGTTCGAAAGTGCTTTTCCTGGAGCCCCGGCATGACATGCGATAGACTGTGTGGTGGTTTAGGATCGCCGGGGTGCCACTCGCTTAGTAATAGTAAGGGTAGCAATGGACTTTTCGCCATATCGTGACTGGTTGGGCATTCCGGCACGCGGCGAGCTTGCTCCCGATCATTACACTTTGCTCGGGCTGCCCAGGTACTCGACCGATGCGAATGCCGTCTTTGCCGCTGCCGGCATACGATTGACGCACTTGCGTGCGATCGCGGCAACAGACCTGACCGTCAGACATGTTGGATGATCCGATCGACCGGGGCACAGCCGCCTGCATTCTGCATCGTATGCACGTCAGGGAAACGACCTTGTCCAGAGTCGCCGACGCTGTGCTGTACTCCCAGGGCGATTCCAGCTACGCATCTCGGCTGATGCGAGATTGGTACTTGAAGCGTTTTGCCAAACCGGTGTCGGAGATTCAGCTAAGCATGTTCGCTGACGTCGCCAAAGAACGGCAAGAGATCGCTCGCAAGTCCTTGCCGCGCGTGAAAAGGCTGGCCCTGGCAAAGAATCGAGTGGAGGTCTATTCCAGGCGAATGGCCGGCGTGCTGGAAGAGCACGGAATCCGCAACTGGCGTTTTCGTTGCCGCCCTGACGGTGACGGCCTAACATTGTCGTTTGGCGCCGGCCTATGTGAATTGACCGGAGTTCCCAACGAGTTGAGCATCACGGAGACGTGCGATGTGCTGCTCTCTGCTGATATCACTCCTTCGCCAAACTTGCTCGTCACAGTTCAGAACGACTTCACATACAGCCTTCGGCTGTCCGGCCTCCGCAACGTTCGTTTGCAGCGGATCGTTGCCAGCGACGACAGTGGCACGTCAGTTTTCGTGAACGACACGGCCCCCACTACTCAATGAGTATTCCGCAAGGCATCACAAGGCACAAAGCCCCGAAGCGCCACGCTAGCTTCCGCTCGGCCTTGAGGCCATTGGGCAAGTAGGGCCGAGGCCTTGGTAGCCGGAACTCTAGGGGGCATCGACAGAGGCATAACCGGAGCCGCCGTAGCGATTGGGGCTCCCCCGCCGCAGAGCCGGCCGAGATTACCCACATGGACTGCAGGCTGACCAAGCCTTCAAAACCGTTCGCGAAGCAGACCTCCAACCATGTACTCAGCCGCCTTCGAAACGTGGGCTGGCGCAACTTCGTCGCTGTCCGCTAGATCCGGCACTCTCCCGCCAGCTTAGGGGCAAAAAATGCGTTCCAAAATCATCGTCGCAACATTGTTGATGTTTTCGCTCACCCAGCCCTTCAGTGTCGTTGCGGAAGAGCCCCCTAATCCTCTTCCAGAAACACCATGGCGAACTTTCAGATTGCCTGTCGAAGCTAAACGCGAATTCAAGATTGAGAAGCTGCCCGACAAAATCCGCGATCTCGATGGCAAAAGGCTTCGTATTCGCGGTTACATTTGGCCGCCAAGCGTATTTGCGAACGAGGTCGAAGACTTCTACCTTACGGGGGAGGTTAAGAATAGAACTGTTGTCATACGCAGCGGAGAAAAAGTGCCGCTGGATGCTTGCATGCACGTGCGACTAAAGCGAGGGACAGCAAGAGTTCATTTCGGGCCAATCGCGGTGACGGGAACTTTCCATGTCAGGCCAATAAAAAACAAGGCTGGCGACATAATGCTGGTCTATTTCTTCGACGCTGACTCTGTTGAACGAGTTGAAAAGCGACCATCTCATGGTCCGGCAATCATGTTTGACCTGTGAATTCACTGCGTGGAGTCTTTACACTCGCCGGTTCTTCTGCATGGCCTGGATTAACTCGCCTACTGCCTCGGCTCGGGACTTGCTTGGCTCTTGCCATCGGGCTTCAAGTCGCTTGGCTTTAATGTAAGCGTCTAGTCTAGTGAACGACGTGGGTGGATGCAGGTTGACGCAGAGGTAGTGCGCTGATAGCGGCGCCAGGCTCAGGCAGCGGGGCTCTCGCCGACGAGCTGGGTGGGGCGATTGATTGGCAGCGAGTGCTCTGCGTGAGACTGCCCGGCTTGAGCGCGTCGAGCTCGGCCGTGAGATGCGAGGGACGCTCCGCCTTCATGAGCTGCGCCGTGAGCTGACGCGGGTGATCCTTCAAGATCCGCAGGTGAAAAACGAATTTGGAAAAACGAATTTGAGACAGTCTTGGCCGGAAAACCGGAAGGGGAAATCGGTCGGCGACGTGTGTTGTGAGATTGGGGGACTCAGCGAGCCTGGCGAAGAGAATTGCGTGTGAATCGGCCTTTGGAGAGGTGGTCCGCGCAGAGTGGGGCCGGGGCGGGCTCGAAATGGCTCGCGAATTGGAGAAGAATTCGCCGTTGACTGGCGCAACTGTGTCAGTCACTCCGTGGAGGCGGTGGGTCGCCGCGTGGCGAGGGCTCCAGCAGGCGCGCAAGGTGCGGCGAAAGTGTGGTGGCGATCCCG
>JAGQPF010000046.1 GCA_020426845.1 Planctomycetales bacterium | reverse complement strand
GGGAGGCGCTGACGGGCAACCGTCGAAAGTCCAGCAACGTGGGTCTCGATTGCCTGGATGCCAACCGAGTCCAAATAGTCGCAAGCCGCGGCCAAGCCGATTGCGCCCGCAATGTGCGGCGTCCCCGCCTCGAAGCGATGCGGCGCCGCGCGCCAGTGAACGTCGTCGTCCTGCACGCTCTCGACCGATCCGCCGCCAACGCACAGCGGCACGAGCTGATCGATCGCGTCCCCCAATGCACAGAGCACACCGATGCCGGTCGGCCCACACATCTTATGGCCCGAGAAGCACACGTAGTCGCATTGCAGCTGCCGCAAGTCGAGCTCACGATGCGGCGCCGATTGGCTCGCGTCCAACAGCACGCGAGCGCCGACACGTCGCGCGATTTCGACAATCTCCGGTATCGGATTCAGCACACCCCAGGCGTTCGTCACGTGCGAGCAAGCGACCAAGGCGGGATGATGAAGTTCGACCTGAGCAGCAAAGTGATCGAGATCGATCTGGCCATCCGCAAGGATTCGCGCCGCGATGGCACGAGTGGCTCGACGCCACGGCAGCATGTTGCTGTGATGCTCCGAGAGCGCGTGCACGACAGTAACATCGCCAGTGAGACTGGAAGCGACCAGGTTGATCGCCTCGGTCGCGTTGCGGACAAAGATCAGCTCGCGGGCGTCGGCGTTCACGAACGACGCGATGGTTTCGCGGGCGTCCTCAAAACGCCGATTTGCCTCTTGAGCCAGGCGATGAATGCCGCGGCCAACGTTGCCGGGACAGGTTTCGTAGTAGGAGACCAGCGCCTCGATCACGGCGCGCGGCGTCAGACTGGTAGCCGCCGAGTCCAGATGGACGAGCGGGCGACCATGGTCTGTTCGCTGCAGCGCGGGAAACTCCTCGCGCACGGCAGTGACATCCAGCGGATCAGCTAGTGCGGCCAATTCAGCCAATTCACACAATGGAGATAACAAACAGGTTTCGAGACAGCGCGAGTCAGTGGTGTCAGTGGATCAGTTGGAGTCGGCAGGGCTCGCCAAGCGAAGCGAGTCCCCCGTCGTCGAGTCACACGCGAGGGCCGCATCGAGCTGTTCGTACGAGCAACTCTTCACGTGCCGAAACTTCCCGGAGCTTTCCGGCAATAGCGACGCGACTCGCCGGATGGTCATTCGACGGTCGTCGCCCGAGAACTGTCGAAAACCCTCGGCCAACAGCGGCTCATCGACGGCGGCGTCATGACGCGACACATAGCTGAGGTCGAATCGATGTGCCGTACGCTCCGTGAGCTGAAACTGCGAGATCTGCGGGCGCGAATAAAAGAACTCGTAAACCATCCGCGGCGTCAAAACACGACCGGCGGAGGTCACGATCGTATCCTGAATCCGGCCCTCGAGCGTGATGCGGGGCGTAGTGCGACCACACGGGCACGGCCGACGGTCCACCCTCGCCAGGTCGCCGATGCGGTAGCGGATTAGCGGCATCGCTCGATTGTGCAGATCGGTGATCAACACCACGGCCAGCTCGCCGTCGGCGGCGGGACGACCGTTGCGGACGAATTCGAAATAGTACTGATCCTGCAACAGATGCAGACCATTGCGAAAGCGGCAATCGAACGCCATCGGCCCGAGCTCATTGCAGCCATAGTCTTCGCGGATCGCGGTTCCGAAAGCGCGCTCCACCTTCTGCTTCATCGTGGAGGTCATCAGCGCCCCCATCGGCTTGACGACGTCGATCTTTGGCGGCCGCTCTCCGGTCTGTTCGAGATGCTCGGCGAGTGTCTGCAAATATTCCGGCAAGGCCTTGAGATAGCACGGCCGCTGTTGTCGTAGTTGGTCCACGT
>JAGQPF010000424.1 GCA_020426845.1 Planctomycetales bacterium | reverse complement strand
TTGGCCCCTCAAAACAATTGGCCGAAGGCCAATCTCACCGTAGCCTAGGGCAACGCCCTAGGAAGACCAACCAACGGCGCACGGTGGCCCCTCAAAACAATTGGCCGAAGGCCAATCTCACCGTAGCCTAGGGCAACGCCCTAGGAGGCGACCAATCAACAGCGCACGTCGACTCCTCAAAAACCATTGGCTGAAGGCCAATCTCACCTAGCGTAACTCGAGCGCCGATGTCAACGTCGCGAGCCGAGGTCGTGAGCCTGCTGCACCGTGTCGATCGCCTCGTTCATCAGGCGTTCGTCAACCTCGTGCACTTCGAAGCAACTGCCGACTTCCGAGAGCATCGTGAGCGTCAGACGGCCGCCGAGATGCTGGCGGAACTCCTCCAGCCCACGGAACAGCTCGTCGCGATCGGCCAATGCCGGATGGGACAAGGCAAGCCCCATGTCCGACAGGCAACGAAGCACGCGGTCGGCCACTTCGCTGGGCAGGCCTAGTTTGAGCGACGAGTAGACCACGTCGATGGCGACGCCGATCGCGACCGCCTCGCCGTGTCGCAGTTCGAAGTCGGTCATGGATTCGAGCTTGTGCGCTGACCAGTGGCCGAAGTCCAACGGACGCGCTTCCAGCATCTCGAACGGGTCGCCGCGCTGCGTGATGTGGTCCAGGTGCAACAGCGCCGAGTCGCGAATGATCGGCAGACATGCCTCCATGTCGCGCCGAGCGATTTGCGTCGCATCCCGACAGATTCGGTCAAACAGTTCGGCGTCCTTGAGCAGCGAAACCTTCACCGCCTCGGAGAACCCGCTGACAAAGTCGCGGTCACTGAGCGTCGTTAACAAACTGGCGTCGTTGATCACCGCCCACGGCGTCGCAAACGAGCCGAGCCAGTTCTTTTTGCGGAAAAGATTCACGCCGTTTTTGACGCCGACGCCCGAATCATCTTGGGCCAGCGTGGTGGTGGGCAGCCGCACCAGCCGTATCCCGCGGTGCGCAATCGCCGCGGCAAACCCCACGGTGTCGAGCACCGCGCCGCCGCCGACCACCACGACGTAGCTGCGGCGGTCCAGATGCGCGGCTTCGAACACTTTCAACATCCGCTCGAGAATGTGGATGTCGTTCTTGATCTCCTCGCCGCCGGGCACGATTTGCACGTTGCCGGCGCGCACCAAATGCCCGGTTCGATCGACCGCCGTCTTGATGCGATGCTTTAGCTCCGGATGGGCCTCGGCCACATGCTCATCGAGCCAGAATTGAACCTTGGCAGGCTGCCCTTCGCTGCCCTCAAGCACGTCGGCCAACACGTTCCAGTCCTTGCCGAACACATCGCGAGTAAACCGCAAGCGATGCACCATCGGGACGGAAAACGAAACATCGAAGCGATCAGCACTCATGGTGGGCATCGGAGGGCAGGAGTTCGGAAGGCCGCAATCCCTCAATGATACGGCCCCCAGCCGCGGATTTCCATGCATGGCCCGCCGCCTTCGCAAGTGTATCACGCCACACCGCCGCCCTGCCTCGCGAAAACGCGGCAACTGCCGTAAAACAACGGCTGGCATTTCCCAAACCGTAGCCTCGTAATCCCGGTGAGCCATTGTGGACCTTTTGGTAAAGAATGACGTCGCGGTCGTGGTCGGCGGCGCTCAGGGAATCGGCGCGGCGATCGCCGACGCCGCCGCGGCCGAAGGGATGTGCGTCGCCGTGCTCGACATCCACCCCTCGCGTCAGGCGGCCGCCGAGGCCATTGCCGCGCGTCATCAAGTAAAAACATGCGCCCTCGCGGCAGATGTCACGGATGCCAAGTCGCTCGACGACGCCGCGGCGCAAGTGCGTCAGCAACTGGGCGCCTGCGATCACCTGTTTTGCGCAGCAGGCGCCGGATCGGGAAAATTCGGCTTTCCGTTCTGGAACCTCGAGCCCACCGACTGGCCGCGCGTGCTCGACATTAATTTGACGGGCGCCGTTCGCACGCTGCACGCTTTTCGCGAACAGCTGATGCAGTCGGCGCATGGCTCGGCGCTGCTGATCGCGAGCATCGCCGGTCAAATCGGCTCGCCCACGGATCCTCCTTACAGCGCGGCCAAGGCAGGCGTGATCAACTTCACGCAATGCGCAGCTCGCGATCTCGCCGCGCATGGCGTGCGCGTCAACGCCATCTCCCCCGGCATGATCAAGACCACCTTGAACAAGAGCGTCTGGCAGGCTTGGAACGATCGGCAACCCGCGGATCAACAACAGGACTACGAGTCTTGGGGCGACGAGAAAGTTCGACGCAACGTGCCGCTCGGCCGTTGGCAGACGCCCGAGGATATCGCGGCCGCCGCGGTCTTTCTCGCCTCGCCCCGCGCCGGCAACATCACCGGGCAGACCGTCAACGTCGACGGCGGACAGGTCATGCACGCTTAGGTTGGATCGGAACGCCGTCGCAAATCGGCGAACTTCAAAGCTCGAAACGCGTCCATTCAGCAAGGCAATCCGCACTGGACGTAAGGAGTAGACATGACAAAGCACTTGGTGTTTCTCACCGGCGCGGGCATGAGCCAAGAGAGCGGCATCGCCACGTTCCGCGACTCCGACGGACTTTGGGAAGGGCACGACGTCATGGAGGTTGCCTCGCCCTGGGGTTTCGAGGCGCAGCCGGATCTGGTGCTGGATTTTTACAGCCAACGGCGCAAGAACGTCATGGAATCCGAGCCCAACGATGGTCATCGCATCATCGCGGAACTGGAGCAGGACTTCGACGTATCGGTGGTCACTCAGAACGTTGACGACCTGCATGAGCGCGGCGGATCGTCCAAGGTGCTGCATCTGCACGGCGAGATCATGAAGTCGCGGAGCGTCGGCGACGGCGCCGTCTACGACCTGGACCATTGGGAGCTGAAGCGAGGCGACCTCTGCCCCAACGGGCACCAGTTGCGTCCGCATATTGTCTGGTTCGGCGAGCAAGTGCCGATGATCGAGCCCGCCGCCGAGATCGTTGCCAGCGCCGACATCGTGGTGGTCGTTGGCACCTCTCTGGTCGTCTATCCCGCCGCCGGACTCGTGGACCTCGCGCCGCCCGGAACGCCGATGTACATCATCGATCCGCGACGACCCGAGATCATGCCAAAGCCGCACATCACGTTCATCGAAACCAAGGCATGTGAAGGCCTATGCCGCTTGCGCGACATGCTTCGCTCCGCCTGATGCTGCGTAAGAATGAAGCGCGTGGCACGTGGTTCACTCGAACCCACGCGGCGGTGTGTTAGACGCAACCCCGCGATGTGCGCTCCCCGGGGAAGGATGCCTCACAGAGACACGGAGGATTCCGCAACTGGGCTTTCTTCGGAGCTCACGGCAGCCTTGGGGAATCTACCTCCGTGTCTCCGTGCCTCCGTGGGAGAAAAATGAAGCGATTGGCACCCTAGAGATCCCCTGAGCCTAGGTGTCCGCTTGCTCCACCAACCGAAAGAACTCGATCGGCGTTGAATTGCAAGCGTACTCGCCGTTGGCATCCAACCGGCGGCCGTTTCCGTTGCTGCCCTTGTTCGTGGTGGTCAGACACAAGAGCCCGCGGGTCGAGCAGAAGTGCAGACTGTGCGGGTTCGCCACCTTGGTGTCGCGAAAGAACGGCTCATCGGCATCGGGCGCCACAAACAGCAGTTGTCCGGTGCCGGGCGTGCCGCAGGTGACCGCCATCCAAAAGCCTTCCGGGTGTTGGCTCAATGCGTGCACATAGCCGTCTTTGGTGGCGCCAAGTTCGCAACGATGCTCGAGTTTGCCGGTTTCGAGATCAAAGAACAGCAGCAACGGAACGCCCTGGACCGTGCCACCGTGATCCGGGGCCGCCCCTGCGGCAACCAGCCGCTTCCCGTCGCCGTCAATGGCCAGCGTCTTCACTCCGCCCACATCCTGAATGCGATCGTACTTGTGGAGCGCGCTGGCATTCAGGCGACGCCGCGGCGCATCGTCATGCGGCGCCCACTCATGGATTCCCCCTTTCGCATCGCCGATAAACAGCCGTCCATCGGTGTGAAAGGCTAGTGAGTAGAGGTCCTCATCGTGCTGCCAGCTGCGCGACGGCTTTTCCGGCGCAACGCCCGCTGCCGTCGACCAAATCCGCGCCGCGCCGTCGCGACCGCAGGTGGCGATGGTCCGGCCATCGGGTGAGAACGCCAGCGCTCGCAGCCAGCCGTCATGCGCTTGCTCGACACTCCAGTCCAACTCCAGCTGCTCGCCGCATCGCCAGCGGCGCAGCTGTCCCCACGAGTCGGCGCTGAACAGCATGTCGTCGCGCATCGCCAACGCTTCGATCCAGCCATGGTGACCTTCATGCAGCTCAACGGTCGGCTCCGCAACGGCGGGCTCCGACGGTTTGCCTCGTCGGGGCGGCGCTTCCGTCTCCAGCGGCGGCTCCAGCGGCTGCCAGTCCAGATCCCAGCGTCGCAGCGTGCCATCAAAGCCGCCGCCGACCAGCCATCGCCCGTCATCACTGATCACGGCCGAGCAGACTTGCGGGGTGGAGGTGATCGTTCGCTGCTTTTCGGGTTTCAAGTTCACGTTCATGCCAACAATCCCTCCACCACTTGGCAATCGTCATGCGCAATCGGCAGCGGCTGCCCGACGTTGTCGTACTCGATCTGTTTGGAGTCGATCCCCAGGGCGCGGAACCAGGTGTGAAACAGATGGCCGATGTCGGCTTGGTCACGTTCGACCCAAGTGCCCTTCGCATTCGTCTCGCCCACCACCACACCGCGTCGCAAGCCACAACCGGCCATCGCCACGGACCAGGCCTCGGGCCAGTGATCGCGGCCAATATGTCCATTGATGCGCGGTGTGCGGCCAAACTCGCTCATCGCAATCACCAACACATGATCCAGCATGCCGCGTTCATCCAGGTCCTCGACCACGGAAGCGAACGCCTGGTCGAATTTCGGCATCAAGCTGGCGTGACCGTTGAAGTTGTCCCCGTGCGTGTCCCAACCGTACGAATTGACCTTCACGAATCGCACGCCGGCCTCGAGCATCTTGCGGCCCACCAGCATGTGACGGCCCAGGTCGTGCTCGCCGTACCGCTCGCGATCCCGTGGCGTGAACTGGGACTCGTCAAACAGGTCGGCGCGTTGCATCAGGATCTGCGCTGTGTCGAAGACATGTTGTGTCGCGGCGTTGGCGGTGGGGCGTCTCCCCTGTGCATATCGCTCGTTGAGCCGATCGCGCAGTTGTTGGCGACGATCCTGCCGATCGGCATTCACATCGGACGGCAACTCCATGTTCTCGGGCGGTCGCCCGTCGCCGAACGCCAATGCGCCATACTGCGGTCCCAAGAACCCCGCGTCCTGATGAATGAACCCGCCGCTGCCTGGCTTTACCCAAACGTAGGGCGGCAATTTGCTTTGGGTGGGCCCCATCAGTTTGGCGACCGCCGACCCGAAGTAGGGATAAGTGACGCCGCGATTCTTTGGGTCGCCGCGCTGGATCCGTGCGACGCCTGCCGAATGCGAATTGTCCTGCGTGCACATGCTGCGGATCAGCGCCACGCGATCCATGATTCGAGCCGACCGCGGCATCAGCTCGCTGATGTGCGTGCCGGGCACTGCGGTGGGGATTGAGCGAAACGGGCCGCCGAACGTTGTGTTCGGTTTCGGGTCCCAGCTTTCCAGCTGGCTCATGCCGCCGTCGATCCAAATAAACAGCACTTGCTTCTCTTGCTGTTCCATCGACTTCGCAACGGCCGGTGTGAGCAGGCCGCCAAGCCCGGCGGCGCCGGCCATTCCCAGCAGCTGACGCCGGGAAACCAGATGGTCGTCGGGACGACAATTGGGATGAGTGGAGGGTTCCGTCACGGCTTGCTCCGAAGTTTTCGGTCGACGGGAGAAGTGGGCAGGGGGAAGCGTTGACGTGGTGAGACGTGGTGAAACGTGATCAGTGGTTAACCAGAAACTCGGTGGAGCTGAGCAGTGCCCACACGAGGTCGACCACACCTTCGCGACGATGCGCGAAGCCGGACAGGAACTCGCGAGCTTCGTCTCGCTCGGCCGCCGTGGGTCGCCGGCTCAACACGCGAAGATAAGCCTGCTCCGTCAACGGCTCGACTTCGTCTTGCTTGGCCAGTTCGGCGATCACCGGGCTGGCCTTGAGCGACTTATGCAGCGCGTCGCTGTTCATCATGAACAACGCCGCCTTGACCGACGGTCGGTAGTCGACCTCCGGGTCCATGGGAGGATTCGCAAACGCTTGTCGAAACTCATTCAGCAGCGAGCTGTCGGTCGGCCACAACTCTTCGTCGGGGCTCTCGCAGGGCGGCAGCGTCCGCTCACGCAGCTCCAGTGCCGTGGTCACGCCCCGGCATAGCTGCTCTGCGGTCAGCGGTCGCTCGATCGCCACCTGATAGGCGGACTCTTGCATTCCGGCCGTTCCGTCGCTGCGTCCGCTGCGTTGATAGACGTTGGTCAGCGCCAACTCGCGGAGCAGCCAGCGAATGTCAAACTCATGTCGCCGCGATTGCTCGGCCAACAGCGCCAACAACTCGGGATGAGACGGTGGGTTGTCCGAGTGGTGCAAGTCGAGCGGATGGACCAAGCCCCGCCCCATGAGCAGCCACCACATGCGATTCGCAAAGTTGCGGGCAAAGGCGTCAGTCTCGCGTGCGGTGAGCTGATCGGCCAGCTGCGCCAACGGTTGAAACTTCGGCACTCCGGGAAACCGAGTCTTGCGATCCGGCGGCTCCAAGTATTCTTCGCCACGCGGAAAGGCGGGGATCGCCAGTTCCGCGCCGCCGGGGATGCGCGGCCCCGTCTGCATCTGCTCGCCGACGAACACCGAGGCGAATTCCACTTTGCCGGTGAGCAACTTCTGGCTGACGGCGGGAAACGTTGTGTCGCGCCGGATCTCGGCCTGTCCAAGAAAGGCAAACAGCCCTTGGTAGTCGCGCTGTTTGTAGTCGTCCACGAACAAGTGGTCGTGACATTGCGCGCATTGGACATCCACACCCAGAAACATGCGTCCCACGTCGCGGACCAGTCCCGGCATGTCGCTGGGATTCTGACCGTAGCGTTCCAGCCGCTTCACGATAAATCCGGCCGCGCCGCGACGCCGCTCGTCTTCCGCCCGCGGGTTGATGATATGGCGGCTCAGCGCCTCCCAACTAATCCGGTCGGCAACGGCGCCACGCAAGAAGCTGCGCCAAGTGTCGTCGCTGCCACGACGCTCCATCAGCATCACATCCAGCTGTTCGGCAAAGTGAGACACGAAGTCCGCGGAATCCAACAGCCGGTCGACAGCCGCCTCCCGCCGCTTGGCCGCAGCAGTGGACTCGAACGCGTCGATTTCCGGCAGCGTCGGCACCCGCCCCGCAAAGTCCCACGTCACGCGGCGAAGAAATTCCAGATCATCGGCCTGCTTCGCACCGGGCCCCGCCTCAACCAGCGCGTCGATCTGCTGGTGCAGCGGGGGCTCACCCGAGACAGACAACGGGAACAGCACAAGCGCAGCAAGCGCTAGCGACAACAAGCGAATCATGCGTCAGCTCCGCATGAGGCGGGAGGGGCGGTGGGCAGGCGGGAAAGCGTTGTCGGAACCGAAGGCTCGGCCGACACGGGTCCCGGTCGCTCCCGGTAACCCGGGTTTATCG
Organism: Planctomycetales bacterium; assembly: GCA_020426845.1. Taxonomy (GTDB): domain Bacteria; phylum Planctomycetota; class Planctomycetia; order Pirellulales; family Pirellulaceae; genus JAGQPF01. The sequence continues at coordinate 22,319 of JAGQPF010000424.1, read as the reverse complement.
TAACTGACGCATTGCCCGAGGCCCAATCCCATTGTGCCGGATCGGGATGCGAGGTGGAGCCGGACACTACGCAGGTTGAGGTGGGCTGAGGCGGATTGAGGGGGAGGCGGGATTGTTGTTTATGTCAACGGCGCGTGCTGACGGTCGTCCATGTGGCCCACAGGGCTTGGCCGTGTCGCTTTCCCGGAGCGGCATCCAGCAGCACAGTGACTCCATGCTCGTTCGCGTCCCGCGGAGCCTGTTGAAAATCGTAGAGCGCGAGCGTATCGGACTCTGCCGCCAGCACGCTCGCCGGATGAAAGGGCGACGTGTACTTGGCGCCACTCGACACACGGACTTGATCGATGTCGCCGACAAAGAAGTTCTCGGGCTGCGTTGGCAGCTTGCCCGCCGCTCCGATTCGAAACACGGCGTCTTGGTGGATATACAACGGTCCGCGCAGCTTCAGCCGCGCACCGGGTTGGCCATCGACGAACACGACCGCCTCGCGGACATCGACCGCCAGCGCGACGTGTTGTCGGCGCCCGGAGCGAACCGGCAGGGGTTCGCTGACGGCATCGCTGTTCCATTGCGAGTCGTGAATGATCGCCGTCCAACGCTCTTGGTCGTCGATGCGCAGCGCCACACCTCCGCTGGAGTGAGTCTGCGACATGAGCACACTCAAGTATCTAGGAGAGTGAGGCGTGACCCAGGCTTCGATCGTGAACTCCGGCCAATTCTGTAGATGCAGCGAAGGCACATCGACGAACGTGTGGTTTCGGCCTCCATGATCGGAGAACCTCATCGCGCGACGGAGGCCTTCGGGCAACTTTGCCGCGACAGGCGATGTGGAGGGAGGCAGTTTGTCGTTGGGCCGCTTCGAATCGGCTTGCCCGAACATAACCACCAACGATGCCACAACGATCATCCCGGCTACGCCCGCGCCCATCACCCAGCCGACCAGGCCCGACTTCGCCTGGTTCCGCCGCTGCACAGCGGGACGGTCCACGGTCGGCAATCGCGTCGCATACGTTTCCACCAACGGCTGCAACTGGTCCGACAGCCGATCGACTTCCGCAATGCGGTCGCTCTCGCGATCGAAGCGACTAAGCCACTTTGCCAGCGCCTCGACATCGGCGGGCGATGCATCGGTTTGCAGGTCCGACGCCTCGCCCATGGACTCGCTCTGCAGGACCTGCCGCACTGTCTCCAGTTCCGGTCGATCCTCGGGATGCTTGGCAACCATGGCGACAATCAACTCGGCGAGCCGGCTCGACACTCCGTCGGTCGATTGCAGCCGCGGCGGCGGCTCGTGCTGATGAGCGGCAAGCCGTTCCACAAACGAACTGCGGGGAAACAGCGGACTGCCGGTCAGCAGCCAATGGAACGTGCAGCCAAGCGCGTAGATATCGGTACGATAGTCCGCGGTGGCGGGATCCCGCGCCTGCTCGGGAGAGAGAAAGTCGGGCGACCCCATGGGCCCCACTCCCAATGTCGTCAGGCGTTCGCTGTCCGTTGGCAAATCGACGCGAGCCAGACCGAAGTCGGTAATCCGCAGGCGGCCAGCGCGGTCGACCAACAGATTGCTTGGTTTGACATCACGATGGATCACTCCCTGGTGGTGAGCATGCAGCAGTCCGGCAACCGCCTGCAACCCCAGTGAGACCATGACAGCGGCAGGCAATGGGCCGCGGCGCCGCACGAGCGACTCCAGATCCTCGCCGTCGACAAACTTCATGGCGATGTAGGGAACACCACCCGACTCGCCCGCATCGTACGTGGCGACGATGTTCTCGTGATCCAATCGAGCGGCGGCGCGCGCCTCGACCTGGAACCGCTGGCGGAAAGAGGGGTTCTCGAGCCGGTCGTCGCGGATCGCCTTGAGCACGACCTCGCGGTCGAGCGTCTCGTGGCGGGCCTTCCAGACCTGCCCCATCCCCCCGCGTCCAAGCGGCTCGAGCACCAAATAGGTCCCGTATCGCAGGCGGACGAAGTCCGCTTGCAGCAGGCTGCTCGCCTGGAATTTTGTCAGCCAGCCCTGGCGCACCCATTCAGCGGCGCAAGCTGCGACGGCTTCGTCCGTGGTCGAAGCCAGCAGTTCGCGGCGGGCGATCTCCAACTGCTCTGCACGAAGCAGCCGCTGATCCTCGACGCGTTGGAGGAATCGCTCGCTGAGTCGCATTCGCAACACCCTGCAGGGAGCTGGCGCCGCCGCGAACGGGCGCCAGAGGACCGACATCAATAGACCGACATCCCCGCCGCCTCATGCCGATTGTGTCAGCTCCCTGTCAGCGCGTCTTCGCGGTGCGCAGCCGGGCGTGGAACTGGTCGGCGGTCAGGTACCCCGGAATTGCGTCGACAATGTTGCCATCGGCGGAGATGATCACGGTGGTCGGGTACACGCGCGCCCCCAACTTCCGGGCGAGAGCGGGGTTGGTCGTCGAGTTGATCACCGTCGGCACGAAGCGCCCGCGCACTTCGTTGACAACCGTCGGATCGTTGTAGGTCGACTCCATTCGTCGGCAGTAGAGGCAGGCGTCCGACTTAATGTACACCAACATCGGCCGCTGCTCTGCCTGCATTTCGCGATAAGCCGAGTCGTATTCGGCGCGCCAAGCGATGTTGTTGCCGATGAGGGCGGGCTCCGCCGCGCTGGCAAGCTGTGTGGCGAAAGCGATGCTAAGCAAAACAAGAGTACGCATGAGCTCCTCCTTGAGCAGATGGGCACGTGGCATTGACGCGCGCGAATCGTCGGTGGTTGGTCTGCGCGCCGACGAGAGCCCAAACATCAAGGCTCTGTGGAAATCCCAGCTCCGCCGGCTGGCCGAACTCCTGGCGCGCAACAGCCCGAGCAACAAACGAGGTGGCCGTCTAAAACCAAACTGCGAGGCAATCCGTCAACGGTCGCCGCCCCTGGTCGTTGCTCGCGGGCCTCTCGATATTCCATGTTTCGGCGCCGCGTCGACGACACCCATGTCGGGATGCGACGATTCGGCATTTCCACGCAGGCATCTGCCAAGCTGTGACGGATGTGCGGATTCTCGGGAGCCCTTTGCGCGACTCGAGAACCGGGCAGCTTATGGATCCCAGCTTCGCAATTGACTAACCACCTGTCGCACCTCGTCACGGCGTTTCTCGAACAAGCCGAACATCACCAGAATGCCGATCCCCATCGTGAGTCCAAACACCCACCACGGCCACACGTGCCCAAACGCACGGCCGGCATGCGAGACCATGGCCACCAACGACATGAACAAGAAGCTCGTGCCGAAGTACAGGAAGGCCCGTATCCGCATGGCAATCCCGGCAAACACGCCGGCGACCGACAGCGTGGCCAGCACCATCGGCGGCCACAATGTCTCGCTGATGCCATGGATGAACAACTCGCTGCAGGAGCTGACATAAATTACGCCAATGGCGATGTATCGCAGCGCCGCCAATTGGGCGGCGCCCAGTCGGTTGCGATAGAATTGCGCAGCGGCCAACACCGAAATGGCGGGCGGAATCAGCCATGCCTGCGGGTTCTGTGCAAAGCTGAGCCAGTGCATGTGGCGATAGAACGACCACAGTGTCGCGTTGCCCAAGCTGACCGCCGCGACGCCGAAGATCCAAGATCGTCCCAGCAGCGCGGCCAAGGCGAACAGCAACGAAGACAGCGCGCACACCGTCGGGTAGTTGCTTGCCGACTGCACGCCCAGCATGCCGAGCAGCGGGACGAGCGGCAGCAACAACGAGGTCCGCACCAGCGGGTCGCCCAGCACCGGAATCCCGCTCCGCTGCAGCGACTCGCCGGCGCCGGCCCCGGCGAACGCGATCAACATCAACATATAGGGCCAGTAGGGCGTCCAGGCCGGGGAGAATAGCCAGGGCATCGAAAGATAGACCTGCAATACAACCAGCGCGGCCAGCGCCTGAGCGACGTAGGTATACGATGCTCGCATCGATTCCGACAGCCGCAATGGGTCGCGGCGCGGCGACACGGCGGCGACTATCAGGGACGCGATCAGCAAGCCGATGACCACAATCACCGCCCCGGACTGAAAGACACCGATCGGCGCGCCGTGGACGCGGTCGAACAACCGCCATTCGGCGCCCAGGAGCGTGACGAACAACAACCCCGTCACCGCCAAGCAGCCGGTAAACAGATCCGCGCAGGCGGTGCGCCACGACTCGCTCAGCCGTGGCCAGCGTCGTTGGTCCGCATCCCGATTTACATTCCGTCCCGCGTCACCACGCGCCAAGGTGGCAATCACGCCCAAAGCTCCGCCGACCAGCGCGACCGTCAGCAATGATCGTCCCAGGCGGGTAAGCAACCGATCCAGCGTTGGATCCACGGGGATCGTCCAGCTCAACCAGACGATGCCCAGCACCCCCAACGCCAAGGACTGGCGATGGAAGGGAGCGCCAACCGCATCGCCGCGAATCGCCGCTTTGCCAACCGGCGCATCGCTCGACAACAGCCCCATCGCCACGGCAACCAGCAGTGGTATCGCCGCGGCGCAGCCGCGTTGCCACACCGGCGCTACGCTGGGCGCCACGGCAGCGGCCGCCAACACCGTGACCACTCCGATGCCGGCGACGGCCGGCGCGAGCCACCGCAGCGCACTCGGCGCGGCGGGCTGTGGAGGGCATCCGACTCGCGTCAGCAGCGAGTCCGTCCAGCCGCGCTGTCGCCAAAGCCAACCGGCGCCCGCTAAATAGCAACTAACTGCCAACGGCCCGACAATCCAATGTGACATCGGCTGCATCAACACGCCCGCAGCCACCGCCATCGTCAGCGCCAGCCCGGAGACAAACACCGTCTCGCCACGCCGTGACACGCGTTGGTCGGCCAAGCACACCAGCGCCAACGCAAACTGACAGGATAGCGTCATCATCGCGGGCCCCCACGCCTCGACGCGAGCCGGCGGCGCCAATAGCAACAGCAGGGACAGTGCGAGCGCCAGGCCGGCGCCAAGCCACGACACCAGCAGATGGAGCGAGGTCCCCCGGACCGCAGCCAGCGGGTCACGGCCAAGTGGACGCGGCCAGCCGTCACGCTGGCTGAAAACGTGCGTTAGAGCCCAGCCGCCGCCGATCAACAACGCGGCCGACCATGGCACGAACAGACGCTGGCTCACCATCGGATGATCCAAGCTGAGCAGCCAAGCCGCGGTGACTCCGAGTCCCAGGCTGGCCGGGATCGCCCAGCGATTTCGGTGCAACACACCGATCCAGGCCGCGATGGCCGCGAGCGCCAAGCAGATCCACTGTCCCCACTCCTCCGCCATCGGGTCGGCCGGCAGCGCTCGCCAGACCATGGCATAGGCCACAGCGCAGCACGCCAGCGCCGCCGACGCCAACGACTCGCGGTTCTCTTGGCGTTGCAGTTGGACTTGTTCTCGGTCGCGGTCTCTGTCTCGGTAAGCAGCGGCCGCGAGGCTGCCAGCCAATGCCGCCATGCCCGACAACAGCCCATGATAAGCCCACCACTGACGGTTGGCGTCGGCGGCGTCCAAGCTCGCCACCAGCAGCGCCACCAGCGCGACGCCGAGCCCCGCCGCCAACATCCCCACGCGACGTTTCCTGCCCAACTCCGCCGCCGCCAAGGCCCCGGCCGCGAGAACTCCGATCCAGCTTGGCCAGTTCGCCAATGGCGCCAGACGGTTGTCACCCGTCGGGTTGACGACCACGGCTCCCAAAACCCAAGTCGACAGCACCAAGGGCAACAGCAAGGTCCAGGCCCGCCAGCTCACCCAAGCGTTGTCCGGCAAAGACGGCGTCTCGGCCGACGCCGACGACTGCGCCGACGACTGCGCAATCGATTCGCGAGTCGCTAAGCGCCAAGCCCAAGCCCAGGCGCCCGCCCACAACAGCTCACTTTGCAACAAGATGGCGGCGAAGTCATGTTCGGCGCCCGATTGGCGCACGCCAAACAGCGCCGCCATGGCGACGACGGCGGTCCCGATCAGTCCTCCCGCGAGCGCCGGCGCCTCGAGTTTCAAAGCACGAGCAATTGCCAACAACATCGCGCATTGAATCGCAATCGGGGCGACCAATGTTGCCAACATCCCACGCCAAGTGGATACGAGATCGTGCTTCAATCCACCCACAGATTCGGGAAACAGAGACACGCCCGTCAACGCCAACACAATGGCGACCGCAGGCACGAAAGCAGTCGCGGCAAACGAATGCGCTAGTGGCGGCGAGCTGCGAACAAGTAACCTTCCACCCCAGCGCTGCCAGGCCGCATGCATCGTGGAGCGCTGAAACATCATCCCAGTCAGCATCACGCTCCAGGCGGCCAATGTCCAACATGTCGCCGTCACCGGCTGCGCCGCCTCCACTGACATGCGAGTCGCCATCAACACGCCCAGCAGCGCGAGCCCCTCAAAGGAAAACGTGGACGGCGTTTGCCAAGTGCGCAGCGCGATCACTGCCGAGATCGTAGCCAACGCCGACAACGCCAGCCATGGCGCGTTGGCGAGATAGGCAGGCTCGGGAGCCGCATGACGCCACTGGCCGAGCCACGCCGCCTGACCGACAAGCAGGACATGCCAGCCGGTTGCCATCACGAGAAACGCCATCATGGGCGCCACCAAGGACCGCTCGGCGAGCTTGGCGCCCTGCAAGTAGGGTTGGCAGAGCGGAGAGACGCTGACACGCCTCAGCAACTCGGATATCAATCCAGCAGCGAGCGCCAACGCAAGGGCCAGCGCGTGATAGAGTCGGCCGTCGCCAAGCCGAGCGATGTCGGTTTGGTGCGTCACGGCCGCCGCTACGCCAACTCCGATCGCCATGAAGCTGAGCGCTTGCGTCTGCAGGCTGAAGAATTCAATCTCGTGCCGTCGCGCGGCAGACGTGCCGCCGGGCCAACCCAGCTGACTGTACGTTGCCACGAAGCTGACCAACGCCGCACTGACCCAAGCGGCCCACTGCTGCGAAAGCGGCGGTGGAAACGGGAAGTAGACGGCCAAGACCGCCACGACGGCGCCGCAGCAGGCCAAGCCCGCCGTCCACCCGCGCGCGTCGACGTTGTGCCCTTCTTCCGTTCCTGCGTTGGACTCGCCGTCGCCCAGGCTCTTTGGCCCCATGTTGCGCACGAGATGTCGAAGCGATGCAGCCACCACGACCATCGCCCAGCTAAATGGCAGCAAACCGCCGACCACGCGATTGGGGACCAGCGGCAGCACCCACAGCGGGTGCGTCCCCAAAGCGCCCAACAGACAGCCTGCCAGCAATAGACCCGCGCCGGCCAATGTTGCCACGGGTTGCTGGCGCGACGGCGTCCAAGCGGCTCCCAGCAGGGCCGCAACGCCATAGGTGGTCAGCAGGCCAACTCCGATCCGCACATCGTTGATCTCGCCGGTGGCACCCGCCGCCAGCGCCAACGTGACGCTACAGGCGGCCATCACGACCGCGCCAACGCCCAGTACCGTGGCGACTTGCCGCTGTCCCATGCGACGTTGCCAGGCCGCCGCGCCCGCCAACGCCAACAACAACACGTTCATCGCCAGGGCGCTGAGCGAAGACACCAGCGAACGCCCGCCGGCAACAAGTAAATCCGTGTCGGCGTCGATGTAACCGAAGGCCCACTGGGTGCCAACCAGCCAGGCAGGAGTCAGCGTGACCAGCGAGCCGCCGACCAGCAGCGGGCTGTGCATTGCCAGCCCGAATCCAAACAACACAAGCCAGCCCATCGTTCCGGCGGTCACGATCCAACGTGGCTCGGGCCAGGAGAACACCATGCCCACAACCGCGCCGGCCAGCGCAACGATCGTGACAGCGCCTCCGGCAACTTGCCATGCGACCCGCCGGCTCCGCTGTTGCCACAGCAGTCCGCTCACGCTCAACAGCGAAGCGGCAAAGCAAATCAGCGCGGGGGCCGGGCCCGTCGTCAAACTGTCGACTCGGTAAAGCAAGTAGGCCAGCGAGACGCCCGCGGCAAACGTCGGCAGCCCGGCCGCCAAAGCAAACTGTTCGCTGCGTCCATCGCTCCATGGCCGAGCGTGCGCTCGCGCGAACAGCAGCGCGGGCGCCATGGCGAGCAGGGGAGGGATGGCGCCGAGCAGCAGATTGCCGAGGTCCGCCTCGGGCCTTCCGGCGCGATGGACCACCAACATCCAAATCGAGGCGCCCAGCACACTCACAGCGAGCGACACCGACTGTCGCGGCAACAGCACGCGACTGCTGCCGTACGCCATCACCCCGTAGCCGGCGATTCCCGTTGCGACAGCCAACAGATACATCGGGTCCGAGATCGCACGCACCTCGCCTCGAGCGGAGAGCAGGCACGACGCCAGCAGGCCCAGCGGCACGAGCAACATGCCGATGACGAGCACACCACGACTGGTTGTCTCCAATTTCCAACGACGAATGGTGTAACCGCCGGCGGCGTGCACCATGCCGATCAACATCAAGAACATGAAAGACGGGAAGTAGGGGATCGTCGCCTGCAGTTGCTCGCGCAGACTGAGCACCAACCCGGTCGAGCTACCGAGGATCAGCATCCCGCTGAGCAACTCGCCCCAGCGAATGTTGCGTTCCTCCATGAACCCGTGCAGCAGCTCACCCCAACTTCGCCGCGGCAGCGCCGGCTGTTGCGGAGTTGGCTCGTCCAGCGGCGATGCCTCCTCGCGCAGGGGCGGGAGCGATCGAAACGGCCCAGACTCCTGTTGCCCGGGCGCGGCGTCCACATACGTGATGGCTGATACCTCAGCATCCACCGCCTGGTGAGTGGACAGTGGAAACGACGATGCCGCGGGATGCTCCAAGGCCTCGGCTCCTAACACATCGCCCCTCATCGTGGCAGCGAACGAGGGACTGTCCAAGGTCGCGATGCGTTCGGCCTTTTCTTTCTCCGCGACGTCGGTCACGGACATCGCTGGCGCCAGCGTGCCTGCGCGTTCGCACTTTCGCACCAGTGCAGTGCGCACCAAGAGGTAGGCGCGCGCGTCGAGCTGCTCGTGGAGGTGCAGCTGGTCCAGCTCTCTCAAGGCCACGGCAGACGCGTTGACTGGCCCGCTTACCGGCGCAGCGGTAATCCGCCCCAGCCAGAACGCGGTGAGCATGGGCAGCCCCCACAACAATAGGATCATCAATAGCACGACGGCCATGAGGACCTCGACGCTGGGTTCGGGTGAGGAATGCCGAACAACGGCTGTGCTGTTTAGGAGGCCGTTTTCAGCAGGAAAATGCCGCGACGCTGCTTCCGCTTCTTACTCAAGAGCCCATGCGCGACCGTGTCTTGCGCGGAATTCCCGCAAAACCACGATTTTTCGTTTTTTATTCGTGGCGGCGGCGATACACGGAATCCAGCAGGCGCAGCCGTCGCAGGTGAGCGCCGATCACGAAGCCGATCAGGCCCAAGATGATCACGAACAGCAGGTGCTGATGCGGCGGGCTGTCCGACGGGCGCAGACCAATCAGCGTCAGATAGGCCACGATCGCTCCACAGGTCGTCGCCACCACCATCCGCACCCGAAACAACAGGGCGCAGAACACGATCGTCAGTGGATAGGTGGCCAGCAACGGCCCGTGTGGCTTCTCGAGCAGCGCCAGCACGCACGTCAGCAGCACCAGGTCGAGCCCGACCCAAAGATAACGTGCTCCTTCGCCACGCCATCGCTCGAGTTGCTGAACCGCCAGGCCGGCCGCCGCCCAGACGACGAGCAGACCGGTGATCCGGACATCGTTGGGCTCCTCGTCACCCCAGAAGACTTTCGTGTGTCGAAACAGTTCAATCGCACCTAAAGCCGCCCAGTGCGCGGCGAGCGCCGGTTGCCGGCGCACCCATTTGCTGACTCGCTTGTTCCAAGTGGTATGAGCTTTGACAGGCTCGCCGCGCAGAAACGCGTTCAGGTCGTCGGCGAGCTCCGCCGCCGAGGCGTAGCGACGTTCCGGTTGCTTCTCGAGACACTTCAAACAGATCTTGGCCAAATCCGAACAATGGCGTGGGCAAGCGGGTATCGGCGGCTCGGCCGTCAACACTTTCACGACCAACTCCGCCTGAGACTCGCCGGAGAATAACGGCTGCCCCGTCAACGCCGCGTACAGAACGGCGCCTAAACCGTAAACATCGGACGCGGGGCCGACTTGTTGATTGCGTCCGGCCGCCTGCTCCGGAGACATAAACGCCAGCGTGCCGAGAATCTGGCCGGTGAGCGTCAAGCCAAGCTCGGCGTCATCCTGCTTGGCCAGCCCGAAGTCCATGAGTTTGGGTTGTCCGCCGGTATCCACCATCAGGTTGGATGGCTTGATGTCCCGATGGACGACGCCCTGCTGATGTGCATAGTGAACCGCCAGCGCCGCTTGCCGCACGAACTCGGCAGCCGCACAGGGCTCCAGAGGTCCGTCTTCCGCCAACAGCGTGGAGAGAGTGCGTCCCTCCACCAACGCCATGGCGTAATAGTGCCGTTCCTCGTCCACGCCGACCTCAAAGACGGGGACGATGTTCGGGTGCGACAATCGGGCCGCCACCTGAGCCTCGGCATAAAAGCGTTGCACACAGTGCGGATCGTGATTGGCGGCCGAAAGCAACATCTTGACGGCGACGTTCTGTCCGAGTGAGCGATCCCGGCCGCGATACACGACGCCCATCCCGCCGCGCCCCAACTCCTCGACCAACTCGAACCGGCTGAGCTGCTTCGGCATCGCGCCGGCGGCAGCCGACGGCGCAAGGCTCCAAGAGTTTTCGCGATGCAACGCAGGCCCGGCAAGTGAGGGAGAGAGGTCGAGCGTGGCGCCGACCTCTTCCGGCTGATCGAACTCGCTGGCCGGGGGCGAGAGCAAACGATGGTTGGCCCAAAACTCGCGCAGCTCGTCGGCGAACCGGGGATGCATGCTGGCCCATTGCTCGACGTCGATCCGCTGCCCCTGCTCCTCGGCCGATAACAACTCGCCAATCAGCTCGTCAAGCTCGTCATTGGACTCATTCATCGCACATCCTGCCGCGGAGATGTCGCAAGCCCCGATGTAGCAACCCGCCAATGGCGGCCACCGTTCTCTCCATGCGAGCGGCAACTTCGCTCACCGGCAACTCGTGCAAGTAGTGCAATTCGATCGCCTGTCGCTGATCTTCACCCATGCATTGCAATGTCTCGGCCAACCGCAACAAGAGCTCGGCCCGCTGCGCGCACTGCTCGGGCGCCAATTGCCCGTCGAACAACAGATCTTGCATCCGCGCGGAGGACTGCCCCAATTCGAGTTGCAGGGACCGCTCGCGGCGCAGGTCGCGTTTGTCGCGCTGGTGATCTCGCAGCGCGTGACTTAGATTGCGCGCCAGGATTTGCCTGAGCCAGGCAAGAAACTCACTCTCGCTGGCGCCAGCGAACGACTCGCGTGCCGTGTGGGCCTGCAGCATTGTCTGCTGCACAATGTCCGAGGCATCCATTCGCGAGCGCAAACGATGCGCCAACTGCATCCGCGCCAGCACCGCCAGATAGGAGCGATAGTGTTCGAGTTCGCGGGACGGATCAAACACGCTGGCAACCTAACGGCAGCTTGAGTTACGGTTCGTTGCATGCAGTAGACGGGACAGCGGGCCTACTTCGACCTCGGCTCCACGCCCCAAAGGTGTCGCACGAAAAAGTCCCTCCGACGGCGCGTGCCATAGGGTGTCTCTGCCACCCCGTGACCACCTCCCGGCACCAACAGCATATCAAAGTCCTTGTCGGCCTTGATGAGTGCGTCGACCACCTGAAGCGTGGAGGCAGGATCGACATTGCGATCCACTTCGCCGACGATCAGCAGCAGCTTGCCACGCAGGTTCTGCGCCTGAGTCACATTCGACTGTTCTGCATAATGCGGTCCGATCGGCCATCCCATCCACAGCTCATTCCACCAGATCTTGTCCATGCGATTGTCGTGGCAGCCGCAGTCCGAGACGGCGACGTGGTAAAAATCTCCGTGGGCCAGCAAAGCGCGAAGAGCGCTTTGCCCGCCGGCAGATCCGCCGTAGATCCCGACCCGAGAGAGATCCATCGCCGGGTCTTGCGCCGACGCCGCCTTGATCCAAGCGACGCGATCCGGGAATCCGGAGTCTCCGAGGTTTTTCCAACAGACGTCGTGAAACGCCTTGGAACGGTGGGAAGTTCCCATGCCGTCCAGCTTCACCACAATAAATCCCAGCTCGGCCAAGGATTGCTCGCGATAGTAGGAGCGAAACGCCTTCGGGCAGAACGCTCCGTGAGGACCTGCGTAGATCGACTCAATCACCGGATACTTGCGGGCCGCATCGTAGCCTGCCGGCCGAAATACGACGCCGAAAATGTCCGTGGCGCCATCTCGTCCCTTGAACGCCAGCCGCTCGGGAGGGCGCCAGCCGGTCGCCAACAAACGAGACCAATCGGACTGCTCCAGTCGTCGTATCAGCTTCCCGCTTTCCGCATCCCGCAACTCGGTGACGGGCGGCATGTCGACCCGTGAGTAGCGATCGATCAGGTAGCGGCCATCCGGAGACGGCTCCGCCTCATGGGTCCCGTTGCCGTCGGTGAGCAACACGAAGTTGCCGCCGTCGAAGTCGACGCGGGCGTAGTGCAGGTAATACGGGTCTTGAGCAGGATAGACGCCACTCACCTTGAGATGAATATGGCGATGGGCAACATCGACATGCTCAACTTCTCGCACCACCCACGGGCCACGAGTGATTTGGTTCTTGACGGCGCCTGTGCGAGCGTCGATCAGGTACAGGTGATTCCACCCATCCCGCTCGGACATCCAGATGATCTCGTGAGTCTCATCCAGATACGCCAGAAAAACTTTGTGGGCGTAGTCGACAAACGTCTTGCTGGACTCTTCGATCAACACCCCGGTCTCCCCGGTGTCCGCCTCCACCGACACAAGTCGGAGCAACTGGTGGCCTCGTTGGTTGTAAAGAAAACAGAACCTCCGCGATGTCGGCGCCCAGTGCAGCCGCTGAATGCTCCATGGATTCGAATAGAGCCGCTCGTCCAACGGCACCTGCCGAACTGACACACTTCCGCCACTCGCTTCGCCATCGACGCGAAACAATTGCGGCCTCACCAGCGGGATCTTGTCGCCGGGCTTCAAGTACTGCTGGCTGATCAGCTTGGGCTGAATCTGATCCCGAGGCGCCGATTCGACCAAATGCACCAAGTGCTGCTGCCCGGCGCGACGGCGCATCACCACCACCGCGCTCGAGTCGGGCGCCCAGTAGACTTCGTTCAGAAACGCGTCCTCTTCGGCGCCGTCGGTCGTCCAGTGGCTCTCCTCACCCGCAGGCAGTCGACGGGCCACCACGTTGTGGTCCCGAATCACCAGCTCCCATTTGCCATCGGGTGAGCGAGAGTTGCGCTGACTGTCCCCGCTCCCGCGGCGACTGCGCGTAGCGGGGGCGAGCGACTCGGGCGCCGACTCGCTGCTGGATTGCACGGCATAATCGGCGAGCGCAATGTCCCACACCTTGCCGTCGACCTTCGCCACCAGATGCTGCCGATCATCGGCAATGCGGGCCCATTCGACGCGGAGATCGGCGTAGCGATGCTCAACCTTCGACTCGCGCGTCAGCGCCTCGGCCAGTCGCCGAGCGTCGAATAGCGGGCGGACAACGCCACGCTCGCAATCGACGAAGCGATGCCGGCGACCGAACCCCGCTTCCTCTCCCTCCAACCTCGCTTCGTCCACTGCATACCAAAACTGAGTCGGTGACAGCCAGTGAGGCTGGATCGGCGAGCTCACTAAATTGCGAGTCCGCGTCTGTAAACTTTCCGCACGCTCGTAGTCGGCGCGCGTGCCCTGCCCTGCCCCGATCGCCGGGGTCAGAGACAAACAGACGCAGAGGATCCGCGCTGCGATCGAGCAAATCGTGCGCTCCGCAGCTTTCCCGGAGGAGGGTTTCATCATTAGGTTTTTACGCACATGGCACATGGAATTCAGCAACAACTCACAGGTGTACAATGACGGAGGTGGCGATTTCATTCACCGTTGTCGCCCGCCCTCGCACCACTGGCTCGAGGTGCAAGGGTGACGGTTGCAATCGAAAGCTTGCTACATTTCTAATTGCAGCAGAGGCCCAATCCAACTTGGATTCCGACTTGGATTCCGTCATCCACCCCAATCCCGGCCTTTTCGCGCCGCTCTCCTCGCAGGACCGACACCTCGATGCCTTTCCTATTCAGGCTATCGCCGCTACTTATGCTCGCCCTTTTCTCGTCACTAGGTTGCGGCGGTGCGCCGGCGGATGTGGGCGCTGTCACCGGATTGGTGACGCTCGATAACGCACCGCTGGCGAGCGCCTTGGTCGAGTTTCATTCGCTTGACAGCGCCGATGTGGGAATTGCCCGCACGGGCGACGACGGGCGGTTCACGATGATGTACGTTCGCGACGTCCAAGGCGCCAAGGTCGGCAAGTATCGCGTGCGGATCACGACCTATGTGCCTGGCAACAACGAAGTTGACCCACCCCTGCCGCCGAAGCCGGAACGCTTGCCCAGCAAGTACACCGGGCAGGACTCCGAACTGGAGGCCGAGGTGAAGCCCGGCGAGAACGACTTCACGTTCCCGCTCGATTCGAATGGCGAAGTGGTTCAGCCGGTCGAGGAGACCTGAAACTCCTACTTCGCCTCGATCCCGAGTAGAATAAACGCAGCACGGCCATTCTCCCACCCGCGGTTTGCTCCGCCATGTTTGGCCACACTCTCGGTTTGCTCCCACCTTCCACCGGCAATCCCATGCGACTCAGTCTTCCCTTCGTCGCGTTGGTCGCGTTGGTCGCGACTTGGTCCGTTGGCGCCTTGCCCGCCCGTTCCGCCGACGACGTCCTGTTCGACCGCGACATTCGTCCGATCCTGAAAACGCATTGCTCGCACTGTCATGGCGAGGAGTCCGAATTGGCCGGCGGACTGGACGTCCGTCTGCGCCGCAGCTTGGTCAACGGTGGGGACTCCGGCGCCGCGGTTCGCCCCGGCGACGCCGATGGCTCGCTGTTGATGAAGCGGATCAACGCAGGCGAGATGCCGCCGGAGGATGTGGAGAAACGTTTGACGTCCGCAGAGCTGGCCACGCTGCGGCGTTGGATCGCGGAAGGCGCCGTCGTCGAAAGCGAAGAGCCCGCCATGCTGCCGTTGGGCCCGTGGATCTCGCCGGCCGAACGCCGCTTCTGGTCGTTCCAACCCGTGCAACGCCCAACCCCTCCGCGAGTGGAGAGCACCCGCGGGCGCCAGCCCGTCGACGCCTTTCTCTTGGCGACGCTGGAGGCAAACGGCTTGGACTTCAGTGATGACGCCAGCAAGGAGATGTGGCTGCGACGCGTCTCGCTGGACCTGACGGGACTGCCGCCAACGCCCGAGCAACTCGAGCACTTTGCCGGGGACTCCCGTCCCGGCGCGCATCGTCGAGTGGTCGATCGTCTGCTTAACTCACCGGCCTTCGGCGAGCGTTGGGGGCGACACTGGCTCGACGTCGCCGGCTATAGCGACTCCGAGGGCCGTGTTGAGGATCCTCAGCGCGCGGACGCGTGGCGGTACCGCGACTATGTCATCTCGAGCTTCAACCGCGGGCGGCGCTACGACGAGTTCATCGTGCAACAGCTGGCAGGCGACGAGCGAGTGCGGCCGCCGTACAGCGAGTTGCCGCCGGAGGAGTTGGAGAATCTGGTCGCCACCGGTTTCTTGCGAATGGCCGCCGACGGCTCGGCCTCGGGCATGAACACGCCCGAAGACCACAACGAAACGATCGCCGACACGATGCAGATCGTCGGCTCCGCGCTGCTGGGACTGACCGTCCAGTGCGCGCAATGCCACAACCATCGCTACGATCCGATTTCGCAGCGGGATTACTACCGTTTGCGTGCCATCTTCGACCCCTCGCTGAACTGGCAACAATGGCTGACGCCCGCCCAGCGACGCGTCTCGCTGTACACCGAGGAAGACAAGCGCCGAGCGGCGGAGATTGAGGCGGAGGCCAAGCAGCTCGACGCGGATCGCCTCAAGCGGCAACAAGAACACATCACTCGAGTGTTGGCCCAGGAGCTGGCGAAGTTGCCGGAGGACATCCGCCAGCCCGTGCAAGCAGCGCTCGACACCGCCGTAAAACAAAGAACCGTCGAGCAAAAGAAGCTGCTCGCCAAACACCCGTCGACCAACGTCACCGCGAGCTCGCTTTACCTCTACGACCGCAAGGCGGCCGATGAGCTGAAGGCGATGACCGACCAGGCGACGAAGTTGCGCGCGACCAAGCCGGTCCAGGAGTACATTCGCGCACTCACCGCGCCGCAGGGCCAGGCCCCCGAGTCCTACGTCTTTGTGCGTGGCGACCACCAGCAGCGCGGCGAGCCCGTTACGCCTGGCGGCCTGGCCATTCTCGGGGGCGGCGACGTGCTGCCCGGGGCGGAGGCGCCGGCGGCAGGTCGGCGGCTGCAATACGCCGAATGGCTCGTGAGCGGCCAGCACCCGCTGCTGGCTCGCGTGATGGTCAACCGCGTCTGGCGACATCTGTTCGGCCGCGGCCTGGTGGACTCGGCGGGCGACTTCGGGCAGCTCGGCGCCCGGCCGTCGCATCCCGAGTTGTTGGACTATCTGGCGGCCGAGCTGCAGGACCAAGGCTGGGAGCTGAAGCCACTGCTCCGACAGCTAGTGCTCTCCACGGCCTACCGTCAGACCTCGCGCACTCTGCCGCACGAGGCGGACCCGGAGAACCGTTGGTACGGCCGCATGCCGCTGCGCCGGCTTGACGCCGAGTCGGTGCGTGACAGCATGCTGCTGGCGGCCGACACGCTCAATCGCGAAGCGGGGGGGCCGCCGGTCCCGGTGATGGCGGACTTGGTGGGTCAGTTCGTGATCGGCAAGGAGAATCTCAATGCGGGGCGGCCCGGCGCCGTGCTGCCGATGCATGGCCAGGAGTTTCGCCGCAGCGTCTATATCGAGTCTCGTCGGTCTCGGCCCCTGGCGGTGCTTGACACCTTCGACCTGCCCGCCATGACCCCCAACTGCAGCGCCCGCGACAGCTCGACCGTGGCGCCACAGTCGCTGTTGATGATGAACAGCGACGTTGTGCTCGACGTGTCCCGGCAGTTCGCCGCCTCCGTGCGCAGCGCCGCGGGCGCAAACTCGCGCGACCAGGCCGCGTTGGCCTGGCGGCGTGCTTACGCGACCATGCCCGACGACGATCAGCTCGCCGCGGCCGAGCAGTTTCTCGGCACGCAGCGCGAGGTGTTCGCCCAATTGACGCCGCCCAAGGAGCGAAGCGGTGATCGCGACGCCTGGATTGCCGAAGAGGCGCTGGCCACGTTCTGCCAGGCCTTGATCAGCAGCAACCGATTCCTCTACATCGAATGACATGAAGATGGCACCCTCCGCCAAGCCACCGCTCGCCACCCCGCGCCGTGGTGCGCCCGCGGGCACGGCGCTCGCCCTGATCGGCCTCGCCCTGGCCCAACTTGCCGGCGTCGCTCCGGCTCACGCGGACGACGCAAAACCCGTGGACTTTCAACGCGACATTCAGCCGTTGCTGGCCGCCAAATGCTATGCCTGCCACGGTCCCGATGAGTCCCATCGCGAGGCGGACCTGCGTCTGGATGACCGGCAGGCCGCGATCAGCCACGGCGCGATTGTGCCCGGAAAGCCGGCTGAGAGCGAGCTGCTCGCGCGAGTGAAGTCAACGGACGCCGAACAGCGGATGCCGCCCGCGGATCATGACAAGCCCTTGTCACCTCAGCAGATCGAGCTGCTGACGGCCTGGATCGCCGCCGATGCGCCGTTCGAAACGCACTGGGCGTTCGTGCCGCCCCGGCGCCCAACGCTGCCAAACGCCAAGGATCAGCGCTGGGCTCAATCTCCCGTCGACCGATTCGTGCTGTCGCGCATCGAAGCGGCGGGGCAGACGCCGTCCCCGCCCGCCTCGGCGCATGACTTGGCCCGCCGCGTTTACCTCGACCTGATCGGCCTGCCGCCGACGCCCGAGCAACTGGAAGCGTTCCTTGCCGATCTCGACAGCGGACGCCCGGGCGCCTATGAGCGGCTTGTGGATCGCTTGCTGAGCTCGCCGCAATACGGCGAGCGTTGGGCTCGCCCCTGGCTCGATCTAGCTCGCTACGCCGACACCAACGGCTATGAAAAGGATCGCGAGCGATCCATCTGGCCCTATCGCGACTGGGTCATTCAGGCCTTGAACGCAGACCTGCCCTACGATCGCTTTTCCATCGAGCAACTGGCCGGCGACATGCTGCCCGGAGCAACCGATGCGCAGCGAATCGCCACGGGCTTCCATCGCAACACGATGTTGAATGAAGAGGGCGGCATCGATCCGCTGGAGTATCGCTTCTACGCGATGACCGATCGCGTCGCCACCACCGGGCTCGTCTGGCTGGGACTGACCACGGGATGTGCCCAATGTCACTCGCACAAGTACGATCCGCTGACGCAGCAGGACTACTACAGCATCATGGCGCTGCTCAACAACGCCGACGAGCCTGACTTGCTGGTGCAGGACGCGGCCGTGCTCGCCAAACGGCGCCAGCTCGAGCAACAGGCGCGCGAGCTGGAGGACCACTTGGCCGAGCAGTTCCCGCTGCCCGCAGCCGATTCATCGGCGACCGGCACGGAGTCGGAACGACGCCAGGCGCATCTGGACCAGTCATTCGCGCAATGGCTGAACATGCAACGAGCGGAAACGGTGCCGTGGCGCGTGATCCGCCCGACGGGGTGGCAAACGAATTTGCCTCGGCTCGAAGTGCTCGACGACGGATCGCTGTTCTCCACCGGCGACATAACGAAACGCGACGAGTTCGTGCTGACTTTCGACTTGGGCGCCCTCGCCGACGAGCAACGGATCACGGCACTTCGTCTGGAAGTGCTGCCCGACGACCGCCTGCCGGCCCAAGGCCCGGGACGCGCGTTCTACGAAGGCCGCAAGGGCGACTTCTTCTTGAGCGAGTTGGAAGCGTCCGTGCAGCTCGCGAAGCGTGAGCGAGGGACAGGAGGCGCCGACGGCGCCGGAGATGACGACGCCAACCCGCGCAAGCTCGAGTTCGCCGACGCTTCGGTGTCCTACGGCAAGCTGAGCATCGGCGGCGGCAGCGCCGAGGCGTCCAACCTGTTTGACGGCGACGGCTCGACCGGCTGGTCCACCTCGGGCCAGGAGGGGCAAGCCAACGAGTTGGTCTTGCCCTTGCAAACGCCACTCTCGCCCACGGGAACGCTCTCGATCCGACTGCTGTTCGAACGGCACTTTGCCGCGAGCCTCGGACGGTTTCGATTCTCGATCGCCACCTCGAGCGACGAACAGCCGTCAGAGCCAAAGCCGCGAGCTCACGCGGCAGTAACCGATGAGCTGCGATTCTTGCTGACGAAGTCCGAGCCCAGCGAGGACGAGCTCGCCCAGTTGAAACGCCACTATCTGTTAGTGGCGCCGGAATTGGCCGCTGCGAGAAAACCGATCGACAAGCTTCGCGACTCCCTGCCGAGCTTGCCCTCGACGATGGTGATGCAGGAGCGTCCCGACGACAATCCACGCCCCACCCATCGGCATCATCGCGGCGAGTATCTCAGCCCGCGCGAGCCGGTGACTCCCGCGTTGCCGATGTTTTTGCGTTCTGCCAGCGACGAGCAAGCGCCGCGCAATCGGCTCGAATTCGCCAAGTGGCTGGTGAGTCGCGACAATCCGTTGGCCGCGCGAGTGGCTGTCAATCGCGCCTGGCGGCATTTTTGGGGCGCGGGACTGGTTCGCACCGCCGGGGATTTCGGCACGCAAGCCGATCCGCCGACCCACCCGCAATTGCTGGACTTCTTGGCGGTCGAATTGGTCGACAGCGGCTGGTCGCTGAAGCGGCTGCATCGGCTGATCGTGACCAGCGCCGCTTATCGACAACAGTCGGCCGCCACGAGCGAGCGACACCGGGACGACCCCGACAACCGGCTGCTTGCCCGCGGTCCTCGAGCGAGGCTGGACGCCGAGCTGGTGCGCGACACGTTCCTGTCAGTATCCGGCCTGCTGGCCATGCCGCTCGGAGGCCCCAGCGTTTACCCGCCTCAGCCCGACAGCGTGACGCAACTCGCCTACGGAAACGCCAAGTGGCCCGAGTCGCGGGGCGAGTCGAAGTACCGAAGATCCCTCTACACCTTCAGCAAACGCACGGCCCCGTTCGCTGCCTACGCGGTGTTTGACGGCCCCACCGGGGAGAACTGCCTGCCGCGGAGGAACCGCAGCAATACGCCGCTGCAGGCGCTGACGCTGCTGAACGACCCGATGTTCCTCGAGGCAGCTCAGTCGCTGGCACGTGACTTGGCCGCCACCGCAGCCGAGCCTGCCGAAAAACTGAACCGGCTGTTCCGTCGCGTGTTGACGCGACCACCTCAAGCCGCCGAAGCGGAGGCGTTGTTGGAATACTATCGCTCCCAACTAGCGCGTCTGAACGCCGGCGAGCTCAAGCCCGCCGAAATCATCGCAGGGTCCGACTCGCCCGAAGCCGCGGCGTGGACGCTGACCGCTCGCGTGCTACTGAACCTCGACGAGACCATTTCGAAGCCATGAACGAGGCAACGAGGCAACGATGACAGCACGAGATGAGCACACGGCATGGCTGAAGGGTCGCACGCGGCGCCATTTCTTTGCCGACTGCGGAGTTGGACTGGGGCAGATCGCCTTGGCCTCACTCTGGAGCAACTCCGCGGCGGCCGATGACGAGCTCGCCTCGAATCAGCCGACAAGTCTCGCTGGCCCCACTCAGCCGCGTCCAGGGCATTTCCCGCCCACGGCCAAGCGAGTGATCTATTTGTTTATGGCTGGCGCTCCGAGCCAGCTGGAGTTGTTCGACAACAAGCCGAAGCTCCGCGAGCTCGAGGGCAAGCCGCTGCCGCCCGAAGTGATTCGCGGCCAGCGATACGCGTTTATTCAACCCGACGCCGCAGTGCTGGGGCCACAGTTCCCGTTCGGCAAACATGGCCAGTGCGGCGCCGAGTTGTCCGACCAGCTGCCGCACCTAGCGAAAGTCGTGGACGACATCTCGATCGTCCGCTCGATGCGAACCGACTTGTTCAATCACGCTCCCGCGCAGTTGTTCATCAACACCGGCAGCGGCATTCCCGGCCGCCCCAGCATGGGCTCCTGGCTGAGCTATGGAATCGGCAGCGAGGCGGACGATTTGCCGTCTTTCGTGGTGCTCAAGAGCAGCGGCAATCTCAGCGGCGGCGCGTCAATGTGGAGCTCCGGTTTTCTGCCGTCGGTCCATCAGGGCGTGCCGTTCCGCAGCCAGGGCGATCCGATTCTGCACGTCTCTAATCCTCGCGGCGTCGATGATCGAGCGCAGCGCGAGTCCCTGGATGCCATTGGCAAACTCAACCGGTTGCGATTGGACGCGATTGCCGACCCCGAGATCGCCACTCGCATTGAGGCGTACGAAATGGCCTACCGCATGCAATCGCGGGCGCCGGAGCTGATGGACCTGACGCGTGAGGATCAACGCACGCTCGAGCAGTATGGCGCCGACGCCAAGGGCGGAGGAGGTTTCGCCAACAACTGCCTGCTCGCCCGGCGACTCGTTGAGCGAGGAGTGCGTTTCGTCCAGGTCTACCACGCCGGCTGGGACCACCACTCGAATGTCGAAGGCGGCGTCCGCGGCCAATGCAAGCAGACGGACCAAGCCTGCGCAGCGCTGATTCAGGACCTCAAGGATCGCGACATGCTCAAGGACACACTCGTGGTCTGGGGCGGCGAGTTCGGTCGCACGCCGATGGTCGAGGCGAGCCAAGCCCTCGGCCGCTCCAAGGGGCGCGACCACCATCCCCAAGCCTTCACCATCTGGATGGCGGGAGGCGGGATTCGGCCCGGGATTACCTTGGGCGCCACGGACGAGCTCGGCTTCCACGTCGTGGAGCGTCCGGTGCATGTGCACGACTTGCAGGCCACCATCCTGCACTGCCTAGGCATTGACCACACCCGATTGAGCTTCAAATTTCAGGGACTGCGCTACCGACTCACGGGCGTCGAAGAGCACCATCCGATCAAGGAGCTGCTGTGAGCTCGAACAGACCAGCGAGCCCATGGTGAAAGCTGGCGGTCCCGGGCGCTCGCAGCTTGACCTGTTTGCGAGCCCGACGCAGACTACAGGTGGGGCGTTTGGAGCAATGCACTTGAAGAGGCCCCTTCACGAGTGGTGTCTTTCGCCAGACTCGCAATCCTTCCGGTTTCCAACCGCACGCCGCCTAATGAACTTTCGATCCCTCGCTTACGCTTCGGGTTTCCTTGCCAGTTGCCAAAGGCGTTCGGCGATTCGATCCCTCGCATGCCAAAGGCGTTCGGTGATTCGATCCCTCGCTTTCGCTTCGGGTTTCCTTGCCGGTTGCCAAAGGTGTTCGGCGATTCGATCCCTCGCTTACGCTTCGGGTTTCCTTGCCGGTCGCCAAAGG
>JAGQPF010000423.1 GCA_020426845.1 Planctomycetales bacterium | reverse complement strand
GCGGGGCCGATCATGCGTCCCCAGGAGTTCCTGCCATCGCTGGAGCGGGCCTGGACGTTGGACGCTGCCCGGATGTGGTCCGGCTTCCATCTGGCCATGACGGGGTTGGTGAAGAAAGTCGTGATCGCCGACTCCGTGGCAACTTTGGCAGACAGCGTGTTCGAGAACCCGATCGGCCTGCCATCGGTCGCGATTCATCTGGGGGCGATGTTGTTCGCGGTGCAGATCTACTGCGACTTCTCGGGCTACACCGACATTGCCCGCGGCATCAGCCGGATCTTTGGCGTCGAGATCCCGTTGAATTTTCGCGCACCGTACTTCTCCACGTCGATCATCGACTTTTGGCGACGCTGGCACATCAGCCTGTCGACTTGGCTGCGCGACTATCTGTACATCCCCTTGGGCGGCAGTCGCGGCGGCCGCGCGAGAACCCACGTCAATCTGCTCGCCACGATGGTCCTCGGCGGACTCTGGCACGGCGCCGCCTGGAACTTCGTGGTTTGGGGCGCCTACCAGGGCGTGTTGCTGTCGTTGAATCGTGAGCTGCGCGAAGCGATCCAACGACGCCCGGCGCTCGATCGCTGGATGTGCTCTCGGCCGGGAACCGTGCTGCGATGGGCGGCGACCATGTACTTGGTGCTGCTGGGGTGGGTCATCTTCCGCGTCACCGACGGTATCGCATTGGCGTCTGCGGTGCGCTCGTACGTGCTGTTTGACGGCGCGATCGGGCTCTCCGGGATCGGCCTCGGCAACGGCCTGGCGATGGTGTCCTTGGTGGCGATGGCGGCGTTCGTCCTGGGCCATGCTCTGACACAACTTTCGCCCGAGTGGCCCGAACGACTCGACACGGCGCCCACCCATTGGGTAGCGCTGGGGTATGTCGGCATCGGGATGCTGCTCTTCTTTGCCTGGCCGGTTTCTCACACCCCGTTCGTTTATTTTCAATTCTGACGATCGGCATCGGCAAAAAAGCCTGTCTGGCGGCAGGCTTCAACGACCCCCAATCAGTGAATCGGGGAGGCATTTGCCGTCTAGGATGTCTGGGGCGATTTTTTGGGTTAGGGTAGCTGCACGCGACTGGGTGTGAACTATACTTGGCAAACCTCTGCGCGCCGCGACGGTTTGCTTTCGCGGCACCCGACGGCGAGAGGCGTGGCCCCCATGCCGTAACCTCGCATCCCTCCCTGCACGACCTCCACAAAGGCATCGGATCATCATGACTGTGTCGCGTTGTTTGTGTCTGAGCTTGCTGATGCTGCTGGCTGCCGCGCCGTTGCGCGGACAGGACCAGGGGCCAGCTTCCCGCGCTTTGGCGCCAGCCGCCGACAATCTTGTGTCACTTCCGGTCACCGGTCTGGGACGCGAGTATCTGATTTCGATTTCGGTGATCCCTCAAGCGGGCGCGCCGACCAGCAGCGGTTTGTCGGGCCGCGTCGTGTCGTTTCAACGCTACGGCGATGTGCTCGACATGTACGAGTCGCCCACGGGGCTGGTGACCACCAAGGACCTGCCGGCGAAGCGACTGCTGGCGTCCTTCCCGATTGTCAAGGACGAGAAGGACCAGATCACCTTCGACTTCAACGGCGGCATGCGCCGCTTGTTCACCTCGGGCTGGATCGGCAGCGATTCGTTCAGCAGTCGCGAGTTGGAGACCGTGCTCGAGGTGCCACAGGCCCGCGTGTTCTCGGTCAAGCTGGACGGCGAGCGACTGGCAATTCGTCAAGTTGTTCAGGCTCGCAGCCGCGAATTTAGTCGCGACGTGGAGCAGCGGCTCGAGGTGCGATACTTTGTCGAGCCTTACGCCCCCGGCAAGTTCAAGTCGAAGGAAAACGACAACCAATCGCAGCGATACGTGCGTTACTTCCAGACCAACGCGACGCTCGAATTGAACTCGGGGCGTCCGGTGTCCAAGATCGCGCGGTTCGACATCTCCGAGCCGGTGACCTTCTACTACAGCGCCAACACGCCCAAGGAGTATGAGGAGGCGGTGCGGAGCGGCATCCTCTATTGGAACCGCGCCTTCGGCAAGGAGGTGCTGCGATGCGAAAAGGCCCCCAACGGCGTGACGGCGCCGGCCCCCGAGCACAACATCGTGCAATGGGTGCCCTGGGACGAGGCCGGCTTCGCGTATGCCGATGCCTTGCTGGACCCCCGCACGGGCAAGACGATGCACGGACAAGCCTACATGACCACCGTGTTTGCGATCAGCGGCGTTGCCCGCGCCCGCAGCCTGCTGCGGCGGCTGCGCGCCGCCGAGAAGAAGGAGGCGGAGAAGAAAGACGACGACAAGGACGACGACAAGGATGGCGATGACGATGATGACAAGAAGCTGGCTTCTCGCCTGCTCGGTCTGCCGATGTTTCACCCGGCCGTCTCCTGCCAAAGCAATGTCAGCGAGTTCACCGCGCAGTACGCGGCTGGGCTCGAGTCGATGCTGCTGCTAGCCGACGAGAAGGAGGGCGACAAAAAAGGCGCCAGCGATGAGGCGATTTTGCGAGCATCTCAGGACTACGTCTGCGAGGTGGTCGCTCACGAAGTGGGCCACGTGCTTGGCCTGCGTCACAATTTCGCGGGCAGTCTGGCCGGGAATATCTCGCCCAAGGAGCTGGACGAATGGTTCAACAAATACGTCAAGGACGAAGAGCTGCCTGACATGAAGGATCGGGTGACGACCTCCAGCGTCATGGAGTACACCCATTTTCAATCCGCCGTCTTCAGCGGTCGCAAGATTCGCAACACCGACGAAGTCTTTCCGCACGACAAGGCCGCCATTCAATGGGGCTATTTCGGCGACACCGCCGCCGTCAAGGACAAGCTGCTGTTCGGCACCGACCAGGACGTCGGCGTCTACTCAGACGTGCAACGGTTCGACTACGGCGCTGATCCGCTGGTGGCCGCGTTCTCGGACCTCTCGAAGCGAGTCAACGGGCTGCCGGCACGCGTCATTGAGGACTTCATCTCCGCCAAGGCGCCCCGCGACCCGCGCGACGCGATTCCACTGTCGCAAGTGAATCTGCAGGTTGGCTTCGAAGTTTCGGGGATCGTGAGCGACTATCGGTCGATGTTCCGCTGGTTCCGCGCCAGCTCGCGGTCGCTGAAGGTCGAGCGCGACTTCGAATACATCGGGACGCTCAATGAAGAGGAGCGGCTCAAGGCTCATTGGAAGCGGCTCAACGAGCAGGTCACGGCGGCCGGCGGCATCGACCGCATCGGCTTTAGCTTCCTGCCGCTGCCGTTGACGCTGGACCTGAAGCCCGAGGTCAAGGATCTCAGCCCCGCCGACAAGTTCGATGCGGCCAAAATGACCGAGAAGCTCGGCGAGTTGCTCGAGTCGGACGCGTACAAAAAGTTTGTCGGCGCCGACGGCAAGGAGCACGAGTTCACCGACGACGACCGCAAGCTCATCAAGGAGCGGGCCGAGGAATTCTTCAAGGAAGTGGAGAACGAGCTGGTCGAGCGAATCTTCCAAACCTGGGGCTCACTCACCCGCGATCTGGGTGTGGAAGTGGAGGGCCGAGTCAGCGATGACGACATTGTCGCCAAATTCGAGAAACAGGTGATCGCCGCGGCAAAACACGTCATCACTGCTCGCGACGAGAAGGACGGCGAACGCATTCGCGGCAAGGTCGACAAGGCCTACGTGGAAGTCGTCGACTTCAAGTACGACCTTGAGACGCGTCTGATGGCGGCCCGAGCCTTGGCCGACTCGGCCGGCTCCTACTCGGCCTGGGCCAAAGAACCTCGCGGCGAGCTGAACAAGGCGTTAAAAGCGATGATTGACGCCTCGCTGAACATCAACAACTTCAAGGAGTTCTCGGACGCCAAGCTCTCACGCCCGCTCCGCAACTGGTATCTGGATCAGCAACAGGTGCTGCGAGCGCTGCCCAACTGAGTTTCAGCCGAATTGGAACTCTCAATGCAGCCTGTTGAAAGAGATCCAACTGGGAATCGGAACCGCTTTCCGTCGGCTGGCACAAACGGTGCCGATTGCCGGGTTAGGTGTTAGTCAACGGCCTCCTTAGACAACTCAAGGGGGTGAAGCGGCTGTCCGCTTCACCCCCTTTCAACGTCGGGGCCCCACTTCCCACGCGCCCTTGCGCCGAAGGTCCCCGCCGGAGCGCACGACTGCCAGGATCATGACAGGTGGATTTCTTCGCTGGGATGGCGGAGAATATCCACAAGTTCCCGTCAGCGAGCCTCCGCCAGAGAATCTCATGCGAGCCACATTGACTCTCCTATGCCTGCTGCTTCCGGTTCAGAACCTCGCCTACGGGCAGGAACAGGAACCTGTGCCTGAAAACCCTTCAGAAGTGACGGCGTTGGATAAAGTCCTATTCGGTCTCAAGACGGCCATTGAGACCGGCGCAGTTCCTCAGGCGATCAGCCCGATCGTCGCTTTTGCCGAAGATGCGGACACCCAGGCCGTTGCGTTTTTGGAACTTTGGGTCAACTATCGGAGAAAGGAACTTGAAGGGACGGCCGAGCGTGAGGCGGCAGGCGGCAAAATCTCCCGGGCGACCATGATTGAGTGCCGGTTCGTGGATCAACTTGCCTCCAGAATTGAGGGAGTGAAACGGAGCAGAAGCCGCACCAATAAGAAAGTCGAGGAAGACGGCAAGGATCCGTTCACGGCGTTGTACTCGACCGAGGCCCGAGTCCTCTCCGGAGAGATGATTTTCTCACTTTCTCAGAGACCGGAGAACTCGAAGTCAGCCTCAGTCATCACTCCGGTCTGGGCGGGGGAAGATGTCCGGCTGGTGCCGGTCCAGAAGTCCCAATTCACCGTGGCACTCTCCGGCGGAAGTCGGCGGCAGGTTCCCGTGGTGTTGAAAAGCCTGGATTATGAACTCGCCTCGTATGAGTTGGGCGCAGGGCTTAGCACCGGCAACAATATCGCTCAACACTGGACTGAGTTCTCACCGGGTCGAGGATCCTTTGATCCGAAAACCGGAAGTTTCGAATTCCACTTCGAAGTCGCTCAGCGCAACAGTCTGAATGCCGGAAAAGCTCCCTGGCTGAATTTCGTGCACGTATTCGGCACCTACTCGCTCGCTCAGCAAGAAGCCCTGGTCTTCACTCAAGGGAAGTCTCTGGCGTTAGCTCCCGAGTCCAAGAAAATCGCCAATGAACCCGCCGCATATGCGGGAACCTACCTGCAATACGACCACGGCAAGAAACTGCTCACGGTGACGGATCACATCACGGGCGACAGGAATTGTCACCTCTCCTGTGTGCGGTACGCAGATGGCTCCTATGCCCTGCAAAAGAAGGACGACCCGATTCTGGGAGCTACCGTGATTGTTTCCCCGCTCAAGCTGACTCGCACGGTGTCCGAAGGTGTTTGGGAGTTCGAAACGGCAACCGTGAGTATTCGTAAAGGAGGACGGTTCTGGCTGCAGGCCCAGCTCGAAAAACCAGTGCTGGACAGCAAGGCCGGCGAATTCGGAGGAAAACTGGCCAAGCCGAGCTTCAACGAAGACGAGAACGAACCCTCCACATTCTTGACGGAATTGCAAACCCGGAAAGAGAACCTGTTTCTGCAACTTGGATCTGGTCCGGATGTCTTCGACCTCACCCGACTCACCGATAACTTCAAGTCGTCCGGCGTGATGCCGTTTCATTCCATATTGAACCTGGAAGCCGGTGAGTAGGGCCGCGGCAACGCGCAGCCAATTGGGGTGTCGATTGCGGCACATGTCCCCGGCGTTTCGACTCACGACTGCGGCTTCATGAAATAGGGCAGCCGCGCCTCGATGTAGTCGGCAAGCCGCTTGTGCAACTGTTTCTGCCACTTGGCGGTGTACACGTACTTTTCGATCGTCTTGGTGGAGGCCAGCTCCGGGTAGCCGCGAGCAAAGGCCTGCCAGCGAGCTTGCGAGGTCAGGCTCGCGTCGTTCGCTTGCTGGCGAATGGCAGCAATCGTGTTCCCCTTGCCGAGCAACTCCGACAACACCCGCCGATAGTCGCGTGCCAAGGTAGTAAGCTGCAGCTCCTCCATCGCCTCGAGGGCAGCCAACGCCAACGCGGGTTCGTTGAAAAGGAACTGCCACACTCCGCCATTGTCCGTCTCCCCGAGGAAGCTAAGCATGGCAAGCAGAATCTTCTGCGGACGATTCAGCTTTCGCCATAGCGCTGCGGTGTTCTTGGCTTTCGCGGCCGTAACGACGGGATCCCAAAGCTGGTAGGTGTATTCCCAGAATCGGTTGTCATAGGTGTCGTAGGACGACCACGGATACGCCACGATCGTCTTGGCCATGCGATCCAATCCGCAGTCGGCCGACAGGACACGGTCGAGTTGATTGCCGTCGTCGAGCGCCAGCAGCAAGGTTTTCGAGCTTGATCGCGAGACTGTCGCGCCACGTTTCGCCTGCAACTTGGCCAGCTCCTGCTGTCGTTCCTTCTCTTGCTTGCCCCAGGCAGCGGCAAGTTTGGCGCGGACGGCCGGCGCCTTCTGTCTGACGTTAGACTCACGCTTCGCAACTTGTTCCTTAACTGCGGCGCGCCACTGTCGATTCTCCTCCTTGATCGCCGCCGCGCGAGCCTCCCATGTCGACGGCGATCGCTCTCCGCTCGGCAGGGGCTTACCTCGCTGCGCCTTCGCGCGTCGCTTGATCAGCGCCAGCGAAGGGCCCTGCTCGTTCTGCCACACCAGCTCGAACTCGCTGGCGTGAAGGCCGTCGTCACGTTGAGTGATGACGACCGTCAGCGGATCGGCCTCAAACTTGCTGTACCGTTTCGCGACCGTTTTGTTCTTGAGGCCAGCGAGAATGCCGGCCTGCATGCTCTCTGCCAGCTCGCGATCGAGCTCGGACTGTCGCCGCTCGGCCTCCGCAGGGTCGTCGCGATGCCGTCGAGCCAGCTGGCGCTGGAGGGCTGGCAAGCCGCTCAGTTTGAAGTAGATCGGAAACGGCTTGACAAACTGGCGAGATGACTCGTCCAGGCCCGTGCTCGCTGGCCTGACATTGACCGTCTCGCCAATCTCCCAAATCATCACGTCGCAACACGGTGTTCCGGTGCGCAAGTGATCCAGGTATCGAAGCCATACGTAGTGACAACGCTCGGCCAATTGCCGGCGGTTGCCGTACGGCGTCTGGTGCATGTTCTCCCGCCGCTTCAGGCTGTTTAGCTTCATGAGGCAGATCTCTAGTTGCCATGCCTGAGAGGAAGATTGCGAGTCAGTTCGCCTGCTGCAAACTCAACATCGCCTCGGCAAATCCCTTGCCGATTTGTGACATGATCTTGCCGGATCCCAGGTAGTGAAATTCGAAGTTGGAGGTGCTCTCGCGAAGCAATTTGAGCTCCCGCGGAGAGAATTGCTCGGCATAGAGTCGTTCGATTGCCGCGTTGCCTTCGTCGCGGGAGAGTTTGCCCGACTTAATCTGATTGTTAAGCTCGGTCTTCTTCTCTTTAAGCTGATTCTCGCGCTGGCGCAGCGCGACGAGACCCTGGTCCCAATACTTTTCCGTCAGCACGGCCGCGACGTTGTGTTGAAACTCGGGCAGCTTGGCGGGCGCCGCCATCGCGTCTCGGAAGTTTTGGTGAACGCCCCGATAGCGCTGCTGGTCCGGAGCATAGAGGTCGACGGGGCCGCCAACGCCCAGGACGCCGATGACGAACGGGAGCCGAGGAGCTTTTAGGTCGCGGCGAACGTCGCGGATAAAATGAGCGAGCAATTCGCTGTACTGATCGTAGCCGCCCGGCCGATCGCGCTGCGGATAGTTGCCTCGGTCGACCATGTCATTCCAGCCTTGAAACCAAACGAAGCCAGCCAGCTCATAGCCCTGATCGGAGTCGTAGTCGGGATAGACTTGTTTGATGTCCTTCAGCACATTGCCGACATGCTCCAGCATCAGCCGGTAGTAATGGCCGGTGGCCTTGTCTTTCTCGGCCTGAAGGGACTTCACGTCCTTGCCCTGCTTTTTCATCGCTTCCAATTGGGATTCGTTGAATTGATAGGCGCCAGCGCTCGGCGAACGGAAGTCGGTGTGCAAGCTCTTGCCGCCCCAGGCGGTCTTGATGATCAGAATGGGCGAGGAGGACGCCTTTTCCATATAGATGCCGAACGTGTACTCGGGTCCAATCTTCGGGCCACGCGCGTCCGCCCCGAAACCTGCCGCAAGTCGGCCCGTCTTTACGTCATCGGCGCTGCCGAGCGACGAGATCCAGACACGCTCGCAGGTTCGCAGCTGCCCGTCGTCGCCCTTCAGATCGGCCAAAATCGGCGCCGTGAGCGGGTCCATGTTCATGACGTCGAGCGTGCTGACATGAGCATGTCCCTGCATGTTGGATTGCCCCGCCAGGATGTAGACCTGCAACGGCTTCGCGGCAACCGCCTGAGCGGCATGACCGAACAAGCCAGACAGAATGGCTGCGATGAACGCCCAAGTTTTCACGGTGAAACTCCAGGATGGTAGGATTTGGGATCGTGCGAGGAAAGCTCGATTGTAACTCGCTATTCAGCCGTTCGGTGTAGTCTAGTCGAGTGCTCCCAGTGCCTCGATGCGTCATCCGTGTTCGCTCCGTGTTATTATCTGTGGCGGTCCCACGGATCGCCTTCACACGATTCAACAATTTTGCTCTTCCCACATGAGGAGATTGCCATGGCGTCTTCGGAATTGCTTCTGCGTCGTCAATTCTTGCGGACGACCGCTGCCGCCGGCGTCGCTGCTCCAGCCCTATTTTCCGCTGTTGCGGCGTCAGCGCAGCCGGTGGCGGCCAACGATCGGCTGACGCTTGGGTTCATCGGCATCGGCATGATGGGGCGCGGGCATCTGTCGCGTTTTCTGGGCATGAACGACGTGCAGGTGCTGGCCGTCTGCGACGTCGAGAAGACCCGTCGCGAGAATGCCCGCCAGGCCGTTGAGGCACGGTATGCGGAGGCGAAGAAGAGCGGCGCCTATCGTGGCTGCGACGAGTACACCGACTTCCGCGAGTTGCTGGCGCGAAAGGACATCGATGCGGTGCTGATCGCGACTCCGGATCACTGGCATGCGATCCCCTGCATCCAGGCGGCGAAATCCGGCAAGCACATCTACTGCGAGAAGCCGTTGACGTTCACGATCCGCGAAGGGCGGATGATCGCGGACGCGGTGCGCGACGCAAAGGTCATCTTTCAGACCGGCAGCCAGCAGCGCAGCGAGTTCGGTGGGAAGTTTCGCCAGGCCGCCGACCTGATTCGCAACGGCCGAATCGGCAAGGTCAAGACCGTGCGGGTCGGAGTTGGCGGCCCGCCCAAGCCGTGCGACTTGCCCGAGCTCGAGGCGCCCGGCGACGTCGACTGGCAGATGTGGGTCGGCCCGTCGGTCTACCGAGGCTACAACGAGATTCTCTGCCCCCGCGGCATGCACAAACACTTCCCGGCGTTCCGGCAATACCGCGAGTATGCCGGCGGCAGCCTGGCCGACATGGGCGCCCATCACTTCGACATCGCCCAGTGGGCGCTCGGCATGGACGCCAGCGGTCCAATCAAGGTCGAGCCGCCTGCTGACGGCGCGGAGACGGGGTTGAAGTTCACCTATCGCGACGGCGTCGAGATGTTTCACGGAGGCCCCAGTGGCTGCACCTTTGAAGGCACGGAGGGCACGCTCTATGTCGATCGCGGCGCTTTGACGGCCTCGTCCGCCGAGATTCTCGAGACGCCGCTGCCCGACAACGCCGAGCGGGTATACCTGTCGACCGACCATAGCCGTAACTGGATCGAATGCATTCGCGGCGGCAAGGCGACGATCTGCCCGCCGGAGGTTGGACACCGCTCGGCGACCATCTGCCACTTAGCCAATATCGGATACCGGCTGGGGCGAGCGCTGAATTGGGACCCGCAAGCAGAGCAGTTCGACGACAAGGAAGCGAACGCGTTGCTTCACCGCGAGCCTCGCGATCCTTGGTCCTACTCGGTGTAATGGCCTCGTGGCGTTTAGTGCAGCCGGTTTGCCAGGCCTCGTTGGCTGAGGCTCGGCCCAGGCGTATGCAGACTAAAATCGGGAATTGGGTGACACAAACATGGCAGTCAAATCCGCGTTTCCCCGGCCTGCTGGCCGGGCCAACCGTCAATCGCTCCTGTTGCAGCAAGGCGTGCTCGCGTTGCTTCTATGGGGCACAACGGCGTTGTTGGCCGCCGAACCCGAAACGCCGAGCCCCGATTGGCAATTGCTGCAAAAGCAAGCGCTCGCCTTGGGCGAGCTCAAACAGGCGCCTCGCTATGAAGCCGCGGCCGGCTTTGAGGCGGCGAACGGCTTGGAGCCGATTTTCTACGAGGGCTTGCCCTGGCAAGGGCGCCCGACGCGTGTGTTCGCCTGGCTCGGATTGCCCCCCGCGGCGAAAAACGGAAAACGAGTTCCCGGTGTGGTGTTGGTCCACGGCGGCGGTGGCACCGCCTTCCGCGAATGGGTCGAGAAGTGGAATGCCCACGGCTTTGCCGCGATCAGCATCGCCGTCGAGGGCCAGACCGATGTCCCGGATCCCGCGCAGCGCTGGCAACGCCATCCGCACGGCGGACCGGCACGCGCGGGCATCTACGCCGACAGTGACAAACCGCTGGCCGAACAATGGATGTACCACGCAGTTGCCGACACGGTGCTGGCGAACTCGCTGCTGCGATCGCTGCCCGCCGTGGACGCGGAGCACGTCGGCTTGATGGGAATCTCCTGGGGCGGCGTGATCACCAGCACCGTCATGGGCATCGACGACCGCTTTGCCTTCGCGATTCCGACGTACGGCTGCGGCGACCTGTCGCAAGTCGGGAATCAGTATGGCCGGGCGCTGGGCAACAACCAGATGTACCAACGAGTGTGGGATCCGCTGGTGCGAATGAACCGGGTCAAAATGCCGGTCCTCTGGCTGAGTTGGACGGGAGACCAGCACTTTCCGCTCGACTCGCTTCGCAGTTGCTACTCGGCGGCACCCGGTCCGCATATGGTCGCCATGGTCCCGAACATGCGCCACGGACACGGAGCTGGATGGAATCCCGAGGATAGCTACGCGTTTGCCGACAGCATTGTCCGCGACGGCGCCCCCTGGTGTTTGCAGCAAGAGCTAAAGCTCGCAGGCCGAGACGTCGAAGCGCAGTTCGTCTCGGCGAAGCCGATCGATCGCGCGACGTTGGTGTACACGCTCGACCGCGGCTTCACCGGAACGCGTGACTGGAAACAGGCACAAGCTATGTTCCAGCAGAATCGAGATCGCGTCACGGTCAAGACCGCCCTGCCGGCGGATGTCACCGCATGGTTCCTCAGCGTCCACAGCGGAAAACTCGTCGCCAGCTCCGACTATCGTGAAGCTGAAGCTGCTCGATAACAGCGACGCGGCCAGCGTGATTCTATTGCAGTTGCTGAGCTCGATAATAATCCTCGATCGACTCGACCGTGTCGACTTCGTGCGGCGACTTGTCGGAGCGGATCACCTTGATGCGCGGGTGCCGCAGTTGCATGGCGCCATCAGACTCGCGAGTGACCTCCTGAAACACGACCGTGACGACGATGCCCGGACGCAGTTCGACGCCGATCCGCGAGCCCTCGGTCAAGCGCCGCTCGATCTGGCGACCGGTCATCAGGCTGTCGCGCAGGATCAGCTCCTGGATGCGGGCGTCGCGTTCGATGTCCACCCCGTCCACGTCGCCGATGTCGTCGTAGCCGCCCCCGTCGTTCAGCGCTCCCAAGACGTACGACCCGAATGCGCCTCGATGCCGATCACTGGCCGAGAAGGTGGCGCCAAGCAGCACGACGTCGAGAGTCTCCTCAGGCTTGCGTTTGAGCCAGCGAGGATCGCGTCCTCCCAGCACATAGGCGCCGTCCAGCGACTTGGTGATGACGCCCTCGTAGCCCTGTGAGCGAAAATGATGGTAGAGCCGATTGATATCCGCTGCGTTGTACGCCTCCTGCCCTTCGGCCATCGCGATCGGCACGGGGCCTGGCCGATGGGCGAGGGCCGCGCAGAG
Organism: Planctomycetales bacterium; assembly: GCA_020426845.1. GTDB lineage: Bacteria > Planctomycetota > Planctomycetia > Pirellulales > Pirellulaceae > JAGQPF01. The sequence goes on along the minus strand of JAGQPF010000423.1, from coordinate 18,247 downwards.
GTTTGAAACCAACAACTGTCGATCGCGGAGTGGACGCCGGGTCGTGTCCTCGCCATTCAGATAGAGCACGTCGAACGCCGCGAGCCGCAGCAGCAACGGGGCGCGGTCGCCGCGCAGCGTGGCGATCACCTCGTAGACCGTCGCCGGCCGCATGCCGCCCGCGGCCGGCAGCATGCCATACAGCTCGCAGTCCAGAATCAAACTGTGAGCCGGGATCATGCGAATGGAGGCATCCAGTCCAGGCACGAGCTCCAGCCAATCGTTGCCGTTGCGCGTGTATGCACCGCAAAGCACCGCGCCGCGTTGGTCGGTTGACTTGTGGAGCAGGAAGCGCACGCCATCGTATTTGCGCTCCACCCACGTCGGAAACTCGACTTGTTGGTCCACGGTGCCGTTGGCCAGCGCGGGGCGGACGGGAGAAAGTGGCTGCAGTCGAATGGCGCGCAAGCCCTCCAGGCCCTCTCGCTCCAAGATCCCGGCAACACGATAGATGTCGGTCAGGGCCACCGCGTGCCGCACCGGCGCGACCGGCACGCCCAAGTGAGCGGCAAGCGCTTGTTCGATCTGCGGCAGCGGCACGGCCAGTCCCGGCCCGTGCTTGCCCAACAGCAATTTGGCCAACACGAACGCCTCGACGCGGCCGCAGCGCTCCAACAACGATCGCAGCACGCGCAGCCGTCGCCCAATCCGCTCCGTCCTCGACAATCGGATCGTTCGAATCACCTCGGCGGCGGTCAACGGCGGGTCGCTGCGGCGCCGAGTGCAGCTTTCGGCGAACAACACTGCAACGTCCTTGACCACCGCCAATCGCTCGAGCAACGCGGTTCTTCCCGCCAGCCGCGAGCCCATGAGCAGTCGCAACAACATGTCCTGACGCAGTTTCGGGGCCACCCCCAAGTATGGATCACAGAACAGGCAACCAACCTTTTCCGTGAGCGTCAGACCGACCGCCTTGCCAAGAAATCGGCCGGCCAAATCCATCCGCTCCGTGGCGGTGAGTCGCCGATGGCCCGCGATGCCGAACCACTGTGCAACTCGCGTAGGATCGAGCATCATCAAGGGCAGGATCAAGCCTCGGCAGAGGCTATGAAATGGCAGCGATGCCAGCGAGTCGAGCAAGTCATCCAGCGGCTTTGACGACGAGGCCCGGGCAATAGGTCGGGCCTCCATCGCAGGCGACCCTTGTGAGGCCCGGGCAATAGGTCGGGCCTCCATCGCAGGCGACCCTTGTGAGGCCCGGGGGGCGGGTTCGCCCGCGTCCCGATGGCAGAGCAACATCGCCAAATGCGGCGGGACGCCCAGTCGCTCCAGTTGGCCCTCGACATCGGCCAACAGCCCGGGTGTGGCGCCAAGCCGAGCGATGCCCGCGGACGTCCACCACTGAAACAGGCGGTCAGCGTCGATGTCACGCGGTGACGTCATCGAACTTGAGGCGCCGGGGAGCCTCATCCTCGCGAGCTGTCAGGTCGGCGTCACCGCTTCGGCAGCACGGCATCGAGAGCAACTGGCCGTCCGCCTTGCTCTTTGCTGGACTGAGCTGCGGTCATAAAGGCAAACAGCTCAATCGTCTCGTCCGCGGAAACGGGCGGCTTTCCCGATTTGAAAAACTTGGCAATCTCGATCGCCAATGACTCATACCCCATGTATCGGCCCTTGGGCACGACGCCCTTGACCGGAGCCGCGTAGCCGTAGACTCCCGCCGGAGCAATCCCCTCGCTGCCGAACACCAACGCGCTATACTTGATGGCCCCCGAGCCGGGCTTGATGCCACGATAGGTGCCGACGCGTCCGTCACGCCAACGGCCGACGACCAGCTCAGTGCTGTCGGTGTGCGTTCGAGTCACCTCGACGCAGCCAGGGCCCATGATCGTATATAGCGTCTCGATCCCATGGACCGCGTGCCAGATCAAATCGGGGTGATGAGGCTCCGTTGGGCAGCCGCCATAAACATCGCATCCGAGCACCTTGCCGACATCGGGATGGTTGCGCATGCCGATGAAACCGGGGCTGAAGCGATGCTGCGAGCAGGAGAAGATCGGCACGTTTCGCGACTTGGCCAGCTGGAAGATGGCGACCACGTCGTCGAGCGAGGCGGCCATGGGACGGTCGATGAACACCGGCTTTCCAGCGCGAATGACTTGCTCCGCTTGTTGCCGATGGACACGCCCATCCAGGCTCGTGATGATGACCGCGTCCACCAGCGGCAGCAGTGCTTCAACGGAATCGACGATCTGCAACTGATATCGCTCGAGGCGTTCAAGCTGCTTCGGCACGCCCTCGGCGCTTTCGGCAATGTCCGAGCTCCCGCCAGGGTAGGCCGCCACAACGCGCAGGCCTCCCAGATCACCCTCGGTCCTTGGCTTCAACGGCTCCTTGAGCTCATGAAATAGTTGGGTGAAAGCGAAGGAGTGGTAACTATCGAGACCGACAAAGCCAACTCGAATTGGCTCGGCGGCGCGTCCCGACGTCAGGATGGCGAAGCTGCAGATGAGCATCGCGAACAACCAGCGCGGCTTGATCAACATGGTGAGACGACTCCTCGTTGCATAACATTGTCGCGGCATCAACAGGCGGTTGGGGTGCGGGCAGCGAGTCGCCCGCTTACTTTGCGTTGTGCATCGGAGCGATCAGCCGCGACGCGTGGATCCGGTGGTGATGGATCGTATTCACGGCACGCTGCGCATCCTCGGGGAATTCGATCGTCAGCGGCTTGCCGTTTTGCGGATTCGGCTCGTACAACGGAGCGCCGGTGCTGGCCACCGTCACGCGAATGCGATGACCGCGATTGAAAATCTGGCTCATCCACCCCACCGGAAACGCAACCTTGGCCACTTCGTTCGGAGTCAGCAGGGCTTCGCTTTCGAAGCCGTTGCGATATCTCGCCCGCCAAGGATAGTCGACGATCAAAATGGAGCGGCCGTCCGGGTAGACGTCGCTGACGCGGACGATGAAATCGGTGTCCAACGCCGTCGAGGAGACGAACAGCTCGACGTGGACGCGTCCCGTCCACTCGAGTGGCTCGGCAAGCGGCTCCGTGGTGAACGTCCGCACCTCGGCTTGCTCCTCGAAGGGACGGGCGTCCGTGGCGCCGGGAAAGCTGCGGCCGGGGATCTGCATCGGCTGACGCGGGTCACTGACGTAGCGGGTGACCGCGTCGTTGCTCGCCTCGGGATCGCCCGCTTCCAGAGTGGCAACGGGCTTTTCCATGGTCAGCTTGCCACCGGACTGGAAGTACCAGGAGCTCTCCGTCGCGGGTGGCGGAAAGTTGTCGGCCTCTCTCCAGACGTTGCCCGGCGCGCCGGGCTCGCCGACGGCGCCCATCACATAGTAGCGCACGGTGCTCGCTTGTCGAGACTCCCCGTCCCGCGGCGACTCGTTGAGCAAGTGCTGGCGAAACCACTGAATCATGTGATCCTGCACGGGCCAGGACGCGTTGTCGGGGTACTGCAGGTCGCCGACCTTGCTGCCCTTGTTCGTGCGTCCGTGCAGCCACGGGCCAATCAGCAGTTGCTGCGCGCCGCGTGACTTGGGTCCGCCGTGTTGCTGCCGGCCTTGGAAGCTAGCGATGGAGCCTTGATTCATGAAGTCGTACCAACTGCCGATGGTGAAGCAGGGGACGTTCATCTTGTCGAAGTGCAGCGTGCAATCTTCGGCTCGCCAGTAGTCGTCAAAGTGAGGATGAGCGTACCACTCCTCCAGCAACCGACGGCTGTCGGCGGGATCGCGGCAGATCGCGGACATCGCCGCAAAACGCTCGGGGCGAGTGGTGCCGCCGATGCGGTAGCCTTCCTGAAACAGGCTCAACCCCGTGTCAACCATGTATTGGCAGACCAAGTGAGGCGGCTGAGTGACCGCCAGATAGTTTTGCGCGTAGCCGCCCTGCGACGAGCCGAACGTGCCGACCTTTCCCGTGCACCACGGCTGGGTCGCCAGCCATTCGCACACGTCGTAGCCGTCGCGCAGCTCACCCCACTGCAATGCTCGATAGCCGACGTAGCGGCCTTCCGACAAATGTGTGCCGCGGTAATTGACCAACGCCACGACAAACCCTTCCGCGGCCATCTCCGCTGCGGACACTCGCGTCGACTTGCCGGTCAAGCTGGCATACCGCTGCTCAAAGATTGCCGGCCACTTTTCTCCGCTGGCGGGAAAATAAAGATAGGCCGACAGTCGCTTGCCGTCCCGCATCGGAATCATCACGTGGCGTTCGACAACGCCGTCGGCGAACTTCAAGTCGTCCTGCGCCGATAAACGCGGCATAGAAGTGGCAAGCATTGCCACGCCGCAAAGAGCCATCAGGCTGCGGTGAATCAAAGCGGGAGGGCACATGGGGGCTCCGTACAAAGAGGCAAATTCGAGGAAGCGCAATCACGAAGTCAAGGTTGAGGGCTCTCAGCGGGCCGGGGCAGCGACTCGATCCACGCGCGCAACAGCTCAACGGCGCGAGTGTCGACGTCGTAGGTCGCCAGCGGCGGCATCTGCCCTCGGCCACGGCGGTTGATCCGCTGCCAGAGCACCGAGTGCTGCGGGTCGCCGCTGGCGATGATCTGCGCCGCTGGATCTCCGAAGCGATCGTGCAAGGGCGGCACGTCGATCATCTTGGTGTTCGCCAGTGCAGTGCGATGGTCGATCTGAATTTGCGAGTTGCCGCCACCAGCGGACACGTGGCACTGGGCGCAGTTCGCGTGCAAGTAGGAACGCACCCGCGCCTCGAGCTCCTCGCGTTCGTCATACGGGTCGGCGAACCGCGGGTAGTGCCGCGCCGACTGCGCGAGCATGGTCGTCGCGGGAATGCGACGCTGGCCGGGCGCGGGCTGCAGCTGTTTCACCGCCTCCTCGGCCTCGGTCTCCGTGGCGCCGCCATCCAGCAACGCGCGCCGCGCCGCGGACTCGCGGTCCTGTTTGGCGTTGAACGCGGCGACGCCCAGCCACTCGAGCACCTCCAGTTGATTGACTTCGGCGCCGTCGTAATCGAACGAACGGTTGAGCTGTTGCGGGGAGAGCCCGAGCACGAACTTGGCCGCGCGGCTGTGGCACACCATGCACTCGGCGCGGCTGGGGAAACGCCAAGGATGTTGCCGCGCCGCCCCATCCTCGGCGCGGACGTCCAACATCGCGTCACGCCCGCCGCGCTCGACCAACACCGCATCGGTCTGCTCGGCATTCCAGGCATACGAGTAGCCCACCCATTCGCCTTGCTGCTTGACTAACAACCGCGTCTCCACCCAGCGAGGCGATTGCGGATCACCCGCGCGATCTTCGACGGCAAACGACTTGACGGTCACGGTGCCGTCGGGAAAGTCCCACACGCTGTCGATATCGAGCTTCAGTTTGGGCGCCTTCGATTCGGCGGCCATTGCGGCAGGCAGCATCAGGTGACGCACCTTGTAGGCGCCGTCGGACCAAAGCGGAGCGTTGACGTCGTACGGGATCAAGCCGGGGTGCGTCTCGTAACCGGCAACGTCGGTGAACAACCCCGTCTCGCTCAGCTTTCTCGGAAACGTCGAGGTGTCGTTGTTGGCGGGGTTGGCCCGGAAGCCGTACACGCCGCCTTGGTCATTGGCGCGATAGTCGATCACGAGCAGCTCGCCCTCCGAGTCGGCGGCAAAGCCGGCAATTTGCAGCTCGGTGTCCGCCAACTCGCGATGCCAGACCTGCTTGCCGTCGCGCACTTTGACGCCCCAAATCTTGCCGGTCGAATAATCGCCATAGATATAGGCGCCCTGCAATTCCGGAAACTGCTTGCCGTAGTAGACCACGCCGCCCGTCAGCGACCGCGCCTCGGAGTGCGGGTGCTCAACGGTCGGCTTGACGTGTGGAGTCGGGCCGAGCTTACGATTGGCGTAGAAGACGTGGCTGCCCTCGTAAACGCTCCATCCATAGTTGGCGCCGCGTTCGACAAGGTACGCTTGCTCCCAAAGGTCTTGGCCGTTGTTGCCGACCCAAACGTCGCCAGTACGCTGGTCGACCGACATCCGCCACGGGTTGCGAAAGCCGTAGGCCCAGGTTTCCCCGCGAATGCCCTCCTGCCCGAAAAACGGATTGTCGCGCGGCACTCGATAGGTGGTCTCGGCGGTCGCGCCGCGCACGTCGATGCGGAGCAACTTGGCCAGCAAGTGATCCATCCCCTGTCCCGTCAGATTGGTGTCCGAATCGCTGGTGCCGTCCCCCGTGGTGATGTAGAGCATCCCGTCGTGCCCAAATGCGACGGCCGCGCCATTGTGTCCGTTGGAAGGCCACTCGATGACCTTAAGTTCGGAGCCGGCGACAAGCTCGTACCGCTGGCGATCGATCGTCAGTCGCGTAACGCGGCAAAACTTCTCCGGCGGCGCCGGTTTCTCTTCCTTGCCTTGCGGCGCCGGCTGCGGTGGATCGGGTTGCGGTCCATCCGGGAGACCGTTCCAGTCGACGTAGAGATAGCCGTTCTCGGCAAACTGCGGATCGAACGCCAAGCTATACGCGACACCGCCTTCGGGAACGTCCCACACCGATCGATACTCGCCGCTGGCAGGGTCCTCCGTGGTGACCGCGACACGAGCTGGCCCATAGGTGCTGTTCTGGTCCACGAGAAACATGCGTCGGCTGGTGGGATCCCGTTCCAGATACAACGGGTTCGTCACTTTGAATTTCGGCCAGACACGTTCCAAGACGTAGGGGAGCGGCGGATCCGGGGAGCCTTGCACGCGAGACGGGACATGATGCCACGACGCTTTGAGCTGTTCGAGCCGGCGAGCCTTCGCGTCGGTCGAGGAGGCCAGGCCTGCGGCCGTCGGCGCGACGAATTCGATCGTCGCATACTCTTCGTGACGATGAAACGACGGTTGCGTGAGCGGAGCGTTGGTCGACAGCTCGGGCGGCTCATTGCCCGTGTAGTCGTACCGGCAGATCGCGAATCCCCACTGCTCGCCGGCATTCGGGCGTCCGCCCGTGCGGATCAGGTCGTGCCAGGGAATGCTGCCCTCCACAACCCAACGCCGGTCTTGATCGTCGCGTTGATTGAGAGTGCCCTCGGGCACAACACGCACCTCGAGGTGGAATGTCCCGTCGGCCTTCTGTCGTTCGAAGCCGTCGGGCGATCGCTTCGGGTAGAACACATCCAGCACCGCGCCCGCCGCGTTCACCTGAAACTCGTAATAGCCGCCTCGCTTGCGATCGGGTTGGAGAAACAACTCGAAGACATCGTTCTTCCAGAGGCGTCCGTCGTGTTCGTTGATGTCGGCAAACAGGTCTCGGTCTTCCACCACGGCGGAAAAGTACAGCGCCTCGCGCCCCCAGAGCAGCTTCGCTTCGGTCGGCGCTTTCACGTTGGGACGGTCGTTGCTCCAGGACGCCCGCAGCGGGCCCACCGACTGGGCGCGTTGCCAAGCCAGCTCGTCCAGCTTCCCGTCAACGGTGATCGGCGTGCCGGTGAAACGGCAGGGGTACGGCGCTGGTTCTTCGGCCCGGACCGGAGCGTCGACAAGCGACAATGTGGAAAAGAAGAGCCACGACAGCAAAGCCAGCAAGTTCAAACGCGCCATGGCAATGCCCTGCAGGGAGTGAGTAGGCCGCGAGGATGGCAGATCGCGCGGGCGAGCGGATGCCGCCGCCGAGCGGTTGCGGAGTGGTCCTTGATTGTAAGCGACCGGCGGCGCGCCTGCTGATGGCGGAAATTACCTCGTGGCCGCCAGTTGCTTGATAGCGCCGAGGTGGTACGCGAGGTGGGCCGCGCTGGCGACCGCGCCGGTCAGGGAGATTTCGTCCCATTCCCGGGGCTCGCCGACCGCGGCCAGCCACTGGTTGCCCTGTTGCTTCAGCTCATCGAGCAGCTCCCGCCACTCGTCGGAGGTGACCTCTTGCTGCTCCCAACTGCCGGGCCAATTCGCAGTGGCAAATGGATTCTCTTCGCCGCCGGCCCAACGGTTGAGCAACTGCAACGCATAGCAAAGATGCGCCGCATGAGCGGCAATCGAGTTGACTTCGCCCACGCGGCTCGACGCAGTCGCGGAAGGCAGCTGTCGCAGCGCACCGATGATGCCGCCATCCTCGCGGTCCAGCACCCAATTGCCATGCCCCATCGGGCCCGTCAGCAGTTCGCGCAACACATGCTGAATTGCGATGATGGCCAGCTCAGTGCTCATGACAACGCCTTGTGTAGGTTCGTAGCTTTTAAAACACCTGATGCGGCGCAGTACGCGTCACTTTCGGAGCTTGGCGCGTCAGCCCGCGTCCTGGTGGCCCACGCCGCACTCGCGCAGGAACCGGCCGGTAACGGATTGCTCTTGGCTAGCCACCATCTCGGGGGTTCCTTGGGCGACAATCCGCCCACCGGCATCGCCAGCCCCGGGCCCCAAGTCGATCAAGTAGTCAGCCGCCCGCATCAATTGCAGGTTGTGTTCGACGATGATCAGCGAATGCCCGACAGCCAGCAACGCGTCAAAGGCGTCCAACAGCTGGACGATGTCGGAAAAGTGCAGCCCGTTGGTGGGCTCGTCAAGCAGAAACAGCGTGCGATTGCGACTCGCCGCAGATAGGTAGGCGGCCAACTTCACGCGTTGCGACTCACCGGCCGACAGGGTGTTGGCAGGCTGCCCGAGTCGCAAGTAGTCGAGTCCGACATCGATCAGTTGCTTCAATTTGGCCTGCACCTTGGTCTGGCCACGGAAGAAGCTGAAGGCCTCACGGACCGTCATATCCAAGACATCGGCGATCGAGCGATTGCGGTAATGCACCTCGAGAATCTCGGGCCGGTAACGACTGCCGCCGCAAGCAGCGCAAGTCATGTACACGTCCGCCAGAAATTGCATGTCGCGTTTGATGTAGCCATCGCCATCGCATTCCGGGCAACGGCCGCCATCGACGTTAAAACTGAAGTGTCCCGGCGAGTAGTTGTGCGTGCGCGCCTCAAGCGTCTCGGCGAACACGGCGCGAATGGCGTCAAACGCCTTGACGTACGTCACCGGGTTGCTGCGCGGTGACCGCCCGATCGGGCTCTGGTCGACCATCACGACCTCGTCGATCTGCCCGTCGCCGAAGATGTCGTCGAACGGCAGCGGCCGCGGTCCGTCCTTGCGCTTGCGCTGGCAGAGCGCCCCATAAAGCGTGTCGTGGACAAGCGTGCTCTTGCCGGCGCCGCTCACCCCCGTGACCAGGCAAAGCACGCCAAGTGGCAATTCGACGTCGATGTTCTGCAGGTTGTTGCCCGACACGTTGGTCAGACGCAGCCAGCCGTGATCGGGCTGTCGTCGTTTGGCGGGCGTCGCGATGACTCGTCGTCCGGAGAGATACTGGCCCGTCACGCTTTCGTCCGAACGCAGCATTTGCTCGATGGGCCCCTCGAACACGACTTCTCCTCCGCGTTCGCCGGCGCCTGGCCCGATCTCCACCAAGTGATCCGCGGAGCGCAGCATCATCTCCTCGTGCTCGACAACGACCACGGTGTTGCGCCGATCACGCAAACGTCCGACGGCCCCGACCAACCGCGCCACGTCGGCCGGGTGCAGTCCCGCCGTCGGCTCGTCGAGCACGTAGAGCATGTTGACCAGTCCGGAGCCCAGCGCCGAGGTGAGCGCGACTCGCTGTGCCTCGCCGCCGCTTAGCGTGCGAATCGGGCGGTCGAGTGTCAGGTAGCCAAGTCCGACGGACCCGAGATATCCAAGTTGATCGCGCACCTGATCCAGCATCATGCGGCCCGTGGCAGCCCGCGAATGCTCCAGCTCCAACGCGGCGAAGAACGCATGCGCCTCGTCGATCTTCATCCGCATGATGTCGGCGACGTTCTGGCCGTTCAGCCGAGTCGCCAGCGCCTCGGGGCGCAGACGAGCTCCCTGGCATTCGGGGCAGGGGCGGTAGCTGCGCCAACGGCTGAGGAAGATGCGAATGTGGGTTTTGTACTTGCGCCGCTCGAGCCAGGCGAAGAAGCCTTGCAGTCCGCCGAAGTCGCGTTTGAGCACCCCTTCGTGAATGATCCGCAATGCGGAGTCCGGCAGATCGCGAAAGGGCACGTCCAGCGGCACCTTGTAGTCGTCCGCCAGAGCAATCAACTCGTCCAGTTCGTGCGAGTAGGCCGGCGTCGTCCAGGGAGCGATCGCGCCTTCGCGAAGCGTCTTGGAGGGATCGGGAACGACCAGGTCCATGTCGATGTCAACGACGTTGCCGAAGCCTTCGCACATGGAGCAGGCGCCGAGCGGACTGTTGAAGCTGAACAGCCGCGGCTCCGGCGCCGGGTAGTTGGCGCCGCATTGGCCGCACGACAAGGAAGCGGAGAACTCAAGTCGATGGTACTGGCGGCCGTCTAGCTCTAACTTCGCGGCGGCGCCCAATGGCCGCTCGCCAACCGACGGCGATGTATCCGACGTCGCTAACGAGCCCAACGCCTCCAACAACACAGTGCAACGATTGTGGCCGGCTTCAAACGCCGTCTCCAGCGACTCTTGAAGTCGCGGGAAGTCGACATCCGCGCCAAGTCGATCGACGACGGCCAGCACTTCGGATGAAGGATCGTCCGTCGCGGGCTCCTCCAAACGCCACGTCTGAGCGGCTTGCGGCCCTGTTCCGTTCGAGGGCGCCACCAGCAGCGCCCGCACATATCCCTCTTCGCGCAGATCCCGGCGGATGTCCTCCAACGCGGGACGCTCGCGTCCATTTCCCGAGTCGGCGACCGGGAAACAGACCATCATTCGCTGTCCGATTCCCATCAAGCTGGCCGCCGCCGACTCGGGTGAATCCTTGGTGACCGGAATCTGGCAGTTGCTGCAAACACATTCACCGACCTTGGCCATCAACAGACGCAGATAGTCGGCGACGTCCGTGGACGACGCGATCGTCGAGCGGCTGGAGCGGGACGGGTCTTTCCGAGTCACCGCAATCGCCGGCGGGATGCCGTCGATCTGCTCCGCATCCGGCTTCTCGAGGCGTTCGAGGAATTGCCGCGTGTAGGCCGGAAACGTCTCGATATAGCGGCGCTGGCCCTCGGCATAAAGCGTGTCGAGCGCCAAGCTGGTCTTTCCGCTGCCGCTGACGCCGCAAAAGACAATCAACTGATGATGCGGCAGATCGAGATCGATCTCACGCAGGTTGTGAACCGCAACACCTCGAAGCTGTATCGCACGCGTTGTCAACGGAGATCCTGAGCAGGCGTGGGGCGAGAAATTGGGGACCGCAGCCACTGCGAGGCGAACTGGCGCCGCTTGGACCTCCAAGGGCGAGCCCCCTGCAATGGGCATAATCCGTCAATGATAACGCCAAGCCGACCCGCGTTCCAGCATTCGGCACCGGAGCCCCCCTTCCCGGCGCCCGACAGCCGCAGGCCAAGGAATGGACCGTCAAGCCGTCGTTTTGGGGGCGAGGTTGGAAAACTCGCGAAGTCGTGTCGAGCCACGCGATTGGACCGACGGGGCGATGAGGCAACGGGGCGATGAGGCAACGGGGCGATGAGGCGATGAGGCGATGAGGCGACCGGGCAATGAGGCGACGGCCAACCAACGTGTTGACGGGGCACCTAGATCTAGAGCCGCAGCCCCATAAACTTCATGAAGTCGTACATCTCCTCAATGCTGCCCGTCACCAGCGGGGTGCGCTGGTGCACGTTGTCCGGACAGATTTCCAGCACTCGCCGCTCGCCATCAAGCGCAATGCCTCCGGCCTGCTCCGCCAAGAAAGCGATCGGATTCGCCTCGTAAAGCAGCCGCAGTTTGCCCGAGAGGTGGCTGGCCGTGGGCGGGTAGAGAAACAGGCCGCCACGCAGCAAGGTGCGGTGGAAGTCCGCGACCATCGACCCAATGTAGCGCGAGGAATAATCGCCGAGCGCCCCGGAACGCAAACGCTGCAGGTATCGCTGGTACGGCTCCGGGAAGCCGGACGCCTTCGCCTCGTTGACCGAGTAGTAGGCGCCCTTGGGCGGCATTCGCATGTTGGGATGGCTGAGAATAAATGCGCCGACGGCCGGGTCCAAGGTGAATCCGTGCACCCCATTGCCGACGCTGTAGACCAGCATCGTCGACGATCCGTAGACCACGTAGCCGGCGGCGACCTGTTCCGTGCCCGCCTGCAACACCCATCGCTCGGGGTCGTCGAGGCTCGCGCCTGCGGGGCGACGGAGCACCGAGAAGGTCGTGCCGACGCTGACATTGACGTCGATATTGGAGGAGCCGTCGAGCGGATCAAACACAACGGCGTACTTTGCGTTCTCGCACCCCTGATGCACGAGCACAGCCTCTTCGTTTTCCTCCGAGGCCAGCACGCCGACACTCTCCCGCACCTTGAGGCAGTGAATCAGCACCTCGTTGGAATAGACGTCTAGCTTCTGCTGGACTTCGCCCTGCACATTCACCTCGCCGGACGGCGCGCCCAGGATGTCGGTCAACCCGGCGCGGCGCACCTTGGCCTGGATCATTTTCGCCGCCAAAGTGATGCCGGACAGCAGCCACGAAAACTCGCCGGATGCGCCGGGGAAGCGTTGCTGCTCGTGAAGGATGTGCTGCTGAATGGTCAGCACACCGGGGCCAAGGGAATCGGGGACGATAACTCGAGGCGCGACCGAAGGTGCGCCGCTGCTTTTGCCTTGGTTCATAGGGCCTCCTCCACTGCAATGGGCGATGTCTGCAGAGCAACTTCTCTCTCCCGTTGCCCCATTCCGATGGCGGACGCAAAGCGCGTTCCGGCAGCGGAAAACGCCAACTTGTCGTGCAACGCGTCGCTATCGACGGCGAAGGCTCAGTCGAGGTGGGTGTTCCGCGATGCGGTGATCCAGTGCAGGAAGCAGTGAATGGCCGCGGCGGAATCTTCGGCGGGCAGGGAGGCGAGGTGATACTGCGGGGTAGTTTGTTCCGGGGTGAGTGGAACGTGCAGAAAGGTGGCGTTACCCGGCAGTTTACTCTTTGCCGCAAAGTTTAGGGAGTGGTAGAGAACGGCATTGCACAGATAGTCGCCGGCGTCGTTCGACAGGTGAGCCGGCAGTCCCCGCCGCACCAGCAAATCCAACCATTGCGACAACGGCAGGTCCGAGTCATGCTCCCGGGCGCCGCCATCAACGAGCGCAGATGGGAGCGGCTCGTGCGGCCCTTGTCGGCGGTTGACGCCGCGCGTTTCAATTCGCAATGCCGACGCCCCCGGCGCCTGCCCCACATGCAGAATGACATCCGGGTGTCGATCGAGGTAGCTGGCGAGAATCTCGGGGGCGGCCTCGAAGTCGACGGGCAACGTCAGCCACTCGACTTGCAAATCGCCGCGCAATTCGCCGCGCAAATCGGCGTCAACATAAGCCGCCTTCGCCAGTTCCATGGCCAATTGACTGGCGTTGCGATCGAACTGGTCGTACGGGCCGAAGCAAGTGATGAGCACGTTCACGACGAGGCTCGCGGCGGGTCAACGACAGGTCAGCTCGTTCGCGGCAATTCGAAAACCGACTCGGTTTTGACGAGCGCGTAATCGTCGGGAAAGGTATGGAACGCCTGGATGCGGACTTTGCGAGTCCGAGTCTCGATGTTGATGTAGCTCAACGCGCCCAACGCCATGCGGCCGCTGGAATCGAACGTGTGCACCAGCCCTTGATGCTCGTTGGTGCCCGAAAGTTGCTGCTGAAACGCCCAGAACAGCTCCGGTTTCACGGTTTCCAACGCAAAATTCACCTCATAGCTGACGCCGCAGCGACACTTCACCTTGTCCGACTGGCTGCCCTTGAGCGGATGCTGCATCAGCCGCCGTTTTTGTGGCAGGGGATGCTGGCGGGAGGCCGCAACCTCGGTCAAGGTTTGTCCTTGATACCGCCACGTGATCACATGCCCCGAGGTCGCGATGTCGACTTTGACGGAAAACCCATTTCGCTCAACCGTTCGGGAGCAATGGATTTCGAACAGCTCCGGATGCAACGAGCGTCCGTAGAGTTGCAATGAAAGTTCCGCAACTTTGGGGCGAACGGATAACACCGGACAGACACTCCGTGATGAGTCAACGCTGCGAAAAAGATTGTCGAATTGCAGCGTCGCGAGTTGTTCCAGAAGCAGTTTGAAGGCCGTGAGACGAGAGAGGGTGGTGGCGAATTCAATCCCGCCATCACCCTCCGTACGCTTCATTATACGTTCATGTTCAAAACGCAACAAAGCCACTTTTCGCCGGTGATTTTTGTTTCCGAAAAGGTATTGACAGTCAGGAAAAAACGTCCTGCATGTCCATCGAGTTTGCCGATCGTGGACATCGATTTTCAAGTGCCGCCATTTATCATGCACTTCGTCATGCACTTCTGCATGCGTCATTCGCCCGGCACAATTCGCGAAGGCCGTTGTTTTCCTCTCGTTCTCGGCCGACAACCCCCGCCACTGTCTGGACACTGCCGCCGCCAGTCTGTTTCAATAGTCACCCGGGAAGCCGCCTTGCCCCTGCGCCGGCCCCGCACACCTGTCGCTCGCGCGAAGTCCGAAACCGAAACGATGAAGAATCTCAACTACTTCGCCGAAAACGAACAGGCGTCTCAGGAACAGTTCAAGCAACACCGAGACCGCGCATTCTCGGGCGTCGTCGCGCTGCTGGTCCGCTGCAACGTGACCCCGGACATGTTGAGCTTCGTCAGCATGCTGATGCTGGCGCCGTTCGGCTATTTGGTCATCAACTCACCCGAGCCAGGCGTCGTGGCAATCGCTTCGCTGTTCTTGCTCTTACATGTCCTGCTCGATGGCCTCGACGGACCACTTGCCCGGCGGCTTGGCACCGCGGGCAGCGCCGGCGCCTTTGTCGACATGTGCTGCGATCACGGCGGCATGATCATCGTGACGTGGCTGGTCAGCGCCGCCGGCTTGATCGACGGCACGATCGGCAACATCTACGTCGCGACCTACACGGTGGCGGTGGTGTTCATCATTTCGTTGAACATCCTGGGCAGCCCGCTGCGATTCGTGCTTCGCAGCAAATACCTTTTCTACATCCTGATCGGCGGGCTGGGGTGGGCCGGCGCGCGCGGCTGGCTGCAGCCCCCGGTGTGGATCTGGCTGGACTACGCCTTGGTCGCCTTTTCCCTCGCCAACGCCTGGATCTGCTGCGTCGGTTTCTTTCGCATTCGGCGAGCGTTGGCGACGCGGGCCACCGAGGGCTAACCCCAAAACAATGCAGGAAGCCGAGAGTCCATTCGCTTCCTGCTTCTTGGCTGAATCAGCACAGGCCGGCAGCCTGTGCCACGAGCGTTGGGAGGACCGTTGGGAGGACTAGGCCACCTTCTTCTCTTTGCCCGAGTTGTCCCAAAACGTCATGAAGAACACCACGGCCACGGCAGCGGCCAGTCCGCAAGGCAGCAGCCAGAATTGTTTCCCATCGGCCAGCCAGCCGGCCTTGGTTGTTGGATCTAGCCCGAGTTCGTTGCCCCAATAGCCCAGGACAAGGTTGCCCACCAGCATGCCGGCGCCGTAGGTCAGCAATCCAACCAACACTTGCGCGCTGGTCCGCATCTCCGGCGGAGCGACACGGTCGGTGTACACTTGCCCGGTCACAAAGAAAAAGTCGTAACAAATGCCGTGGAGCGCGATGCCCAACAGCAACATGGCGGAATTCTCCGGCATCAAAGCAAACAACGCATAACGCAGACACCAAGCCCACATGCCAACCAGCAGCATCATTTTCACGCCCAATGCCCGCAGGAAGAACGGCACGAGCGCCATGAAGAAGATCTCGCTCACCTGCCCCAGTGCCATCACGCCCTGGGTTTTGTCGCCAAAGGCCATCGCCGAGGCGAACTCGTTCGTGCGGGCGTAATAGAAGGCCAGCGGCACGCAGATCAGGAACGAACAGATGGCAAACACTCGATACGCCGGTTGCTTGAGCAACACCACCGCATCGAGCCCCAGCACCTTGGCGAAACTGAACGGCGTGCCTTTGCCTTGGGGAGGAGACGGTGGCAGGGTGAAACTGAAGACGCCATAAACGATGCTCACCACCGCCGACAGTTTGAGCGGGAAGTTCGTGCTGCTGGCATTCTCGATGCCAGGCAGCACCGGCAAAGCGAACAGACCGAACATCGTTTCGGCCACGACCAAACCCGAGACAATCCAACCAATTGTGCCCCACAAGCGAATCTTGGGAAATTCGTCCTCGACGTTCTTCACGTTCTGAAACGTGATTGCGTTCACCAGCGCGAGCGTCGGCATGTAGCAGATGAAGAACGCCAACATGCCATAAAACAACATGGCCGAGTCGTTCAGCGTGCTGCACCACCACAGCAGGGCTCCACCGGCGATCTGCAACACGCCGTTGACATGCTCTTTGTTGAACAGCCGATCGGCGACGAAGCCAACGATCAACGGAGCGACAATCGCGGCCCAGGTTTGCGTCGCGTACATGTTGCCGATGATCAGATTTAAATCTTTCCGGTCGCTGAACAGCGTGCCGAGATAACTCCCCATCGGCACGAAGAACGCCCCCCAGACAAAGAACTGCAGGAACATCATGATGCAGAGGCGGATCTTGGTGGACATTGGCAGCGCTCGAAATAGTGCGGAATCGCAAGGCGGTCGGAAAAAACAAGCGAGTATTCTAGCAACCCATGGGGCAACACCCAACTGGCAACTGTCGAAACTTGCCACGGATGAAACACCGATCGAACACAGATTGGCGAATTCACGGATCAGCACCTACCGTCCCCATTGGAGCCGGGAATTGAGCTAGGTCTTGGAAGAAGACCCAACTGGCAATCAGAACACCCTTCGTGCAGCAAGATTGCGGGCGCCCCATTGCTGGGCTCACCCGCCATCTCTAATACTGCAAAGAGGCCGTTGAAGGACAACCATTCCGGCGATCGGCCCTGCACTTTGCCGGACCGGCGGCAGTTCCGATTGCCAGCCGCTTCACCTCGTCTCACTTCCTTCGGCTCGAATCTCATGTGGAATCTTGCTCGACGCTGGAAAGGGCAAATCGGCCGGCAGCTCTACCGCTTCAAGCGGACGCCGCAGCTCGACTTTGTCATCATTGGCGCCGAAAAGGCCGGCACGACAATGCTGCAGGAGGTGCTGCGAGCGACGCGCCGAGTGTCCATGCCGTCGAGTGAGGTGCGCTATTTTCGCGATCCGTTCTACGATCAGCCGCACTTGCTGCACGATGAAATCGTGCGTTTTCCCGCCGGCGATCTGATCGGCATCAAGCACCCCAGTTACCTGGCCGTGCCGCATGCGGCCGAGCGTCTCCACGCGCACAACCCGCGGATGAAGTTGGTTGTTTCGCTGCGCGACCCGGCAGACCGGGCCATCTCCGCCTATTACCACTACTTGTCGCGCGGGCAGATTCCGTTGCGACGGGCCGATGAGGGGCTGCGGTTGTTGCTCTCCGACCAGCGCCACATGGCGCCGAAGTACGAGCACATCTATCAGTTCAGCCGTTACTACACGCACCTCCGACGCTACTTCGAACTGTTTCCCGCCGAGCAGATCCTGGTGCTCGAGTTTGAACGGTTGTCGCAGGACGCCGCCGCTTGGCAGCGACTGTTCGATTTTCTCGGCATCGACGACCCCATTCCCAACCCGATCCCGACGTGCAACCCGGGCACTTATCGCTGGAAGCAGTGCGTCGTCCGCCACTTCCACCACCGGCTGACCTGCGTCCACGACGCGGAGATGAATCTCATCGCGTCGGACGAGCAACGACTCGTTCCGGCGGCCGAGGCCCGGGACCTATTCGCCACGATGCTCGACCACCTCGGAGACAGTTTGGCCGAAGATCAGGTCTCCAACGAAACGTTGCAGATGCTCGTCGACGCCTTTCGCCCGGAAGTAGAAGGGTTGCAAACAGCGGGCTGGCTGACGCCGCAAGCGTGGGCGAACTACTGATAGTGTGTGCCAGCCTGTGAATGTCAGGGCATTGGCCATGCATGCAGGCTGGCAGTCTGCACCACGACAACTTTGAAGGCCAACGGCCTTCCTCATCGTAGCCCGGGTCAGAGCGAAGCGCCGGCCCGGGTAGTCGCCGAATACGCGCCCAGGGCATGCAGGCTGCCAGCCTGCACCACGATAACTTTTACATTGAAGGCCACATTGAAGGCCAACGGCCTTCTTCATCGTAGCCCGGGTCAGGCGAAGCGCCGGCTCGGGAAGTCGTCGAATCCGCGCCCAGGGCATGCAGGCTGCCAGCCTGCACCACGATAACTTTTTACATTGAAGGCCACATTGAAGGCCAACGGCCTTCCTCATCGTAGCCCAGGGCAAGCAGGCTGGCAGCCTGCACCACGACAACTTGCAGGCTGGCAGCCTGCACTACGACGATTTGCAGGCCGGCGGCAGCGCGATCAGTTGAGGTC
>JAGQPF010000422.1 GCA_020426845.1 Planctomycetales bacterium | reverse complement strand
GAAAGAACATAAAGATTCGCGAAGACAGCCCAACGCCGAAATTCTCCGTGTCTCTGTGACTCCGTGAGATCATTACTTTCCCAGGGAAAGAGCATGGCGGTGCCGAGTTAATCTGGTGTCGCCGTGAATGGCCTGACCGGCTGCACGCTTCGTGAATCTCTCACGGAGGCACGGAGCCACGGAGTTGGATTTTAAAAGAAAGAACATAAAGATTCGCGAAGGCAGCCCACGCCGAAATTCTCCGTGTCTCTGTGACTCCGTGAGACAATTACTTTCCTGGGGAAAGAGCATGGCGGTGCTGAGTTAATCTTGCGTCGCCGTGAATGGCCTGACCGGCTGCGCGCTTCGTGAGTCTCTCACGGAGCCACGGAGTTGGATTTTAAAAGAAAGAACATAAAGATTCGCGAAGGCAGCCCACGCCGAAATTCTCCGTGTCTCGGTTGCCTGACGGGGTGTGCAGCTTAGGCGTTGATGATGGCGTCGAGCAGCTCGCCGTGGACGTCCGTGAGGCGGAAGTCGCGGCCCTGGAAGCGGAAGGTCAGCCGCTTGTGGTCGAAGCCGAGCAAGTGCAGGATCGTCGCTTGCAAATCGTGAATGTGTTTGCCGTCCTCGACCACGCCGAGCCCCAGGTCGTCGGTGGCGCCGTGCACCAGACCTGCTTTGAATCCCCCTCCGGCGCACCACATCGAGTAGGCGTCGATGTGGTGGTCGCGCCCGGTCGTCTGACGCACTTCGCCCATCGGCGTGCGCCCGAACTCGCCGCCCCAAACCACGATCGTGTCGTCCAGCATTCCCTGCTGCTTGAGGTCCAGCACCAAGGCGGCGGAGGCTTGGTCGATCTCCTTGCAGATGGAGGGCAGATGCTGCTCGAGATTTTCGCTGGGGCCGCCGTGATGGTCCCAGTTGGTGTGATAGAGCTGCACGAACCGGACTCCTTTCTGCACCATCCGCCGCGCCAATAGACAGTTGTTGGCGTAAGACGGTTTGCCGGGCGTGGCGCCGTAGAGATCGAGCACGTGCTGCGGCTCGCTCGACAGGTCCATCAGTTCCGGAGCGCTGCTTTGCATCTTGTACGCCATTTCATAGGCGGCAATGCGAGTGGCGATTTCCGGGTCGCCGGTGACGTCCATGCGGCCGCGATTGAGCGCAGACACGGTGTCGACAAATCGCCGCTCGCGCTGGGCGTCGATGCCGGCCGGCCGAGTCAGGTTCAGAATCGGCTCGGGTCCGCTGCGGAACGGCACGCCCTGGTACGTCGTGGGCAGAAACCCGCTCGACCACAGTGACGATCCGGCGCGCGGGCCGCGGGGGCCGGATTGCAGGACCACAAAGCCCGGCAGATCGTCCGCCACGCTGCCCAAGCCGTAGGTGACCCACGATCCCATGCTGGGACGGCCCGGCTGTGGCGAGCCGGTGTTGGTGAACAGTTTCGCCGGACCATGGTTGAACACGTCCGTCCGCATGCCGTGCAGCCAGCAAACCTCATCCACGATCCGGCGGTGGTGCGGCAGCAGATCCGACAGCTCTTGCCCGCACTCGCCGTATTTGGCAAAACTGCGCGGGCTGGCCAGCAAAGTCTCGGTGCCTTTGAGAAACGCGAACCGCTTGCCCTCGAGATACTCCTTGGGCGGCAATTGGCCGTGGTGCTTGCGCAACACGGGTTTGTCGTTGAACAGATCCAGCTGGCTGGGGCCGCCGGCCATGAACAGGAAGATCACCGCCTTGGCGCGGCCGGGATAGTGCGGCGGCTTGGGTGCCATCGGGTTGGCGTTGGCCGTCGCGCCCATGGCGGTCTCCGGCACGGCGCCGAGCAGCTCGGCCAGACCGAGCGCGCCGAGCCCCAGCCCGCACCGCTCGAAGAAGTGACGGCGGGTCTCGTCGCGGAGACGCTCGCCGCCAGCGGTGCGGAGCGACTTGCAAGAGTCGTGAGTGTGGCGATCTGCTGACATGGAATTGGCACCTCTTTGGATCGCTAATTGGATCGCTAGTGGGGATTGGACCCGCTGGTGTAAACGGGGAGATTGGACTTCCCCCGTCTTTGGCTACTCGCGAACGATAAACTCGTCCAAATTCAACAGCACCCGGGCGACGGAAACCCAAGCTGCGCGGGCCGCCTGGTCGGTGACGGCCTTCGGGTCGGCGCTCGAGGCGTCAGACTCGCCGAGCAAATCCCGAGCTCGCTCGGCGCTGTCGGCAAACGACGCTTGTTCCGCCGCCAGATAATCCTGCAGCGTCCGCAACTCAGCGGGCTCGATGCCGCGCGAGAAGCAGAGCTGATAGGCGAGTGACAGTTGCTCCTCCACGCCGCCCGAGTGGTCGTGGAGCCGCCGTCCCAACGCGCGGGCCGCCTCGAGCATCGTGGCGTCGTTGGCCAGCGTCAGTGCTTGGAGCGGCGTGTTGGAGCGCACTCGGCGAGTGCAAGTCGTATTGAACCGAGGCGTGTCGAAGGTGGTCAGCATCGGGTACGGCGCGCTGCGCATGAAGAATGTGTAGAGGCCGCGGCGATAGCGGTCGGCGCCTTTGCTTGTGGGCCAAGCGGCGCTGCGCTGCGTGAATGCGTAGACACCGTCCGGCTGGGGAGGACGGACGCTGGGCCCGCCGATGCCATGGCTCAACAGCCCCGAAACGGACAAGCTCAAGTCTCGCACCACTTCGGCGTCGACACGCAATCGGTTTTGACGACCCAGCAGTTTGTTGAGCGGATCGACGCTGCTCAGCTCCTCGCGGTGCCGCGAGGACTGCCGGTAGACTCGCGAGGTCAAAATCTGCCGATGCAGTCGCTTCAACGACCAGCCATGGTCGCGAAAGTCCACCGCCAGCCAATCCAGCAGCTCGGGGTGCGACGGCGGGGTGCCCTGCATGCCGAAGTCGTTCTCGGTCTCCACGAGCCCCAACCCGAACAAACGCCCCCAAACACGATTGACGGTGACGCGCGGCGTCAACGGGTTGTCGCCTCGAACCAGCCAACGAGCCAGGTCCAACCGATTGGCCAGCTCGGCCGGCTCGGTCGGCTCGGTCGGCTCGGTCGGCTCGACTTCATCGCGCCGCAACGGGGGCAGCAGATCCGGCACATTGGGCGTGACCGCGTCGCCCTTGCGAAGGAAGTCGCCACGAATGTGCACGTGGCTCTCGCGAGGCTTGGGCAACTCGCGCATCACCATGGTGCTCGGCAGCCGCTTGGCCAGCTCGCCTCGCTTGGCTTCCGCACGCTTGACCGCCTGCTCGAGCTCCGCGCGGCGCGAATCGGGCAACGCGAGCTTCGAAAGCGGCGCGTCGGTCACCGAGACGCGGAACCGGCCGATGTTGTACTTGGGTGGCGTGGCGCCGAAACGCAGCGTTAGCTCGCCTCGCCCCGCGACTTTGTCGTTGTCCTTGTCGCCGTCTTTGCCGCCGTCTTTGTCGCCGTCGTTGTCGCCGTCGTTGTCGCCGTCGTCGTCGCCGTCTTTGGCGGCCACGTGCTCGAGCGGTTTGGTGACAAACGTCGCGGTGCGATTGACGTTCATCCGCCCGTTGGAGACGTTGATGGCCCAGCCCGTGGCGAGGTCGCCATCGATAGCCGCCGTGACCGGGTAATCTTGTTGCGAATGATCGGCGGTGGCGTGCAGCCAAGCCGCCGTTTGCTCGCCTCGCTTGAGCTCGATCGCGTTGAGCACGAAATTGCCGTTGCCGGCGCGGCCCGGTCCGCCTTGCGGCAACGACGGGTGCGTCAGCGTCTCCAAACGGACCGCGGTGACTCGAGCCGGCAGCCCACGCAGAGGCAGCACATACTGATCGTCGTCCGCGTTTTCGCCCGAGACGACCCAGCTGCCGTCGTCGAGCCGCTCGAAGCTCGCGCCGGCGCGGGAGCTGGGATCGGCCAGCTCGACCACTTGCCACTTCACCGGCTCGCCGTCATTGCGCTCGGCCACGGGCCGCTGTTGGTCCTGCCCGCGATCGTAATCCGTCAACGCCTGTTTGGCCGCCGCCACCTCGGCATCCAGCTCACTGAGCTGCGTCTGCTGAGCGGGCGAGGCGACCTGCAGCGTCGGCGCCACGCCGTTGGCGTCCTCCTGGCTGTTGAAGAAGGCAAACAGCTGATAGTACTCGCGCTGCGAAATCGGATCGTACTTGTGGCTATGGCATTGTGCACAGCCCAGCGTGAGCCCCAGCCAGACGGCGCCCGTGGTGTTCGTGCGATCGACGACGGCCTCGTTGCGGAACTGTTCCCGGTCGCTGCCGCCCTCCTGGTTCACCAACGTATTGCGGTGGAAGCCCGTGGCAATCTTTTGCGACTGAGTCGCGGCGGGCAGCAGGTCGCCGGCCAGCTGCTCGACGGTGAATTGATCGAAGGGCAGGTCGAGATTGACGGCTTCGATCACCCAGTCGCGATAAGGCCACATCGTGCGTTCCGAGTCGACCGTATAACCGTGCGTGTCGGCGTACCTGGCCTGATCAAGCCAATGGCGTCCCCAGCGTTCGCCGTAGTGAGGGCTGGACAGCGCCCGATCCACCATGCGGTCGTAGGCCAGCGACGATCGGTCCGTTAGAAAGGAGCGGACCTCGCCGGGCGAAGGGGGAATGCCGAGCAGATCGAGGTAGACGCGGCGAATCAGCACGCCTCGCTCGGCATCGGGAGACGGAGTCAGCCCGGCGTCCCGGAGCTTCGCCAACACAAACTGATCAACCGGCGTCAACGCCCAGTCGCTCGGAGTCGACACGGACGGCGCCGGCGGGCGGTGGAGCGCCCCGAACGCCCAGTGCGGCTCGTAGCTGGCGCCCTGACGGATCCATGTCAGTAATGTCTGCCGCTCGTCGTCGCTGAGCGACAATTTGCTGTCGGGCGGCGGCATGAGCTCGTCCGCATCCTTGCTGAGAATGCGGCGGACGAGCTGGCTCGCGTCCGGGTTGCTCGGCACGATCGCCGCGCCGTTGCCCCCGTCCCGAGTGGCGCCCTCCAAGGTGTCCAATCGCAGCTCCGCCTCGCGCGACGATTCGTCGGGGCCGTGGCAGGCGAAACACTTATTGGAGAGGATCCGCTGGGCCTCGCTACGGACATCTCGATCAGCCGCCGACGCACGATTGGGAGCCGGCAGGGCTAACGTCACGGCCGCCATCACGAGCAGTGGCAGGCTCCGAGTTCGGAAAGCGGCAGACATGGAGGCAAAATCGCAGGGCTGGAGGAGGGAAGAGGAAGCCGATTTTAACGGGATATTGAGGAAGCGGTCCCTCCAGCATAACCCAAACCATGAATCGCGGCGCGTCGCCTGCGATTGTCGTGGTCTTGATCGCAAGTTGCAGGCTGGCAGCCTGCACGTGGCACAGGCTGCCAGACTGTGATTGTTGTGGTCTTGAGCACAGGTTGCAGGCTGGCAGCCTGCACTACGACTTCAGAGCTCGCTGCAGCGGTAGCTGGGGTCGTCGGCCGTGAACAGTGACTCGTGCCAGCGAGCTCCAATGCCACTGCGCCGAGGCGGCTCGATGGCGCCGTCCACTGCGGCAATCGGCTCGTCGATCAGTTGGGGATAGAGCGTCGGCAAGTGGGCCCGCACGCATTCCTGGTAGGTGACGCCGGCGTTGGCCATGGCGATCTGCAGCCCGGCGAGCAGGGTGAGCGGCCCCGTGCAGTCGTGCATTAGCACCGGAACGTTGTAGAGCTGAGCCAGCTCGGCGATTCGCCGCGTCTCCGAGATGCCGCCGACCCAGGTGGGATCGATCATCACATATTCGGCGGCCTGCAATTCCAGCGCCTGGCGGTATTGCTCGCGCGTGATCAGCATTTCGCTGACGGCCAGCGGGCACTCGCTGTCGCGGCGGAACTGGGAAATGGTGGCCAAATTGTCGGTCCGCAGCACATCCTCGAGCCACAGTGGCTTCACCTCGCGCATCGCGCGTTCGATCTGCCGGGCCGCGGCCAGCGCGAAGAAGCCGTGTCCGTCGAGCATGACGTCGATCGCGTCGCCCACTCGCTCGCGAATGGCCAAAAACGGAGCGACGCCTTCGCGCACGTCGGCGGGCTCCAGCCGCAATCCGCCGCTGCGACGATAGACGGCGTCGAACGACCAGAGTTTCATGGCGCGAAAGCCGGCGGCCAACAGCTCCTCGGCGAGGTCGCCCGGCGCATGCATGCTCGCCCAGTTGTCTTCGAGCTCACCGGGCGCGCCGGGGTCGCCGTGACCGGGCCAGCCCTCGACGCGCGGCGCGTCGCGGCGACTTACGCCGTACATGGGGCCGCCGCAGCTGTTGTAGACCGGCACGCGGTCGCGAACCGGACCGCCCAGCAGTCGCCAGATCGGCTGGCGCAGCAGCTGTCCGAAAATGTCCCACAAGGCCAAGTCGATCGCCGACAAGGCGCGCAGCTCGGCGCCCTGCCCTCCAAAGGCCATCGCGCGTTCGTACAGAAATCGCCAGTGGCTCTCGATCGCCGTCGCGTCCGCTCCCAGCAGCCGCCGAGACATCCAATCGTGAATCACGGCCGCCACGGCCGAGCTCAGGTAGTACGTCTCGCCGTGGCCGACGACCGGCACCCCGTCGACGCTGCCCGCGTCGGTATGCACGCGCAACAGCATCAAGCCCGGCATCACGTGAGCCGGCGTCACCGTCTCCAGTCGAGTGATCCGCGGGCCCTCGACGCGACGCTGCCGAAGCGGCGTGACCGAACGCGACTCATCCTGCATGTTGACACCTGTCGTGGATGTACGCGCCCTTTCCAATGGCCGTGTACTCGAGGATTGGATTCCGAGCTGGGGGGTGGAGCTGCGTCATGGACTCCCTGCTCCTGCCAACTCCTCGTCGTAATAGGAGTTCAGCTCGCTGCCGGGAAATGCCTGCTTGAGCTCGGCGGCATAGGCCCGCGCGAGGTCCAAGTTTTCGATTGACATCAAGTAATCGATGACGGACTCGAAGCCCGACTCCGGATCGTCCAGCTTTTCGATGCGTTGGCAAACTTGCGGCGCCTCGGCGGCGGGGCAGGCGGCCGCCAATGAGCAAAGGCAGCCAATCGACTGGGGCACCAACGCCAAGCCCTCTTCAGCGTGCTTGCGACTGCGCTCCGCGTCCCCTTTGGCGAGCCAACTGTCCGCAGCTATTTGGTGAAGATCGGCGTCCCAACCCAGCAACTGCACGTACTTGTCGATGTTCGCCAAGGCCTGATCCCATTGGCCCAATGTATGGAAGTTGTCGGCACGCATCCAGTGAATCATCGGCGCGCCGGGGTCGACTTGTTCCATCTTCTCCAGATGCTTAAGCGCCTGCTCGCTCTCGCCCTCGTACATATATGTCGAGGCGAGCACCAGTTCGACGAATCCGAGTATCGAGTCGGGAGGTCGATGCTGCAGCACCCGCTTGGCGGTTGACCGCACATTTGCCAAAGTGTCCGGATCGTTATTTTGAAAGAGTGTCTGAGCGCTGAAAAAGAGATCGCGAACATCTTTGACCCACGGCGGCAGTTCGCCTTGGCCCGCGTCGCTCAGTACCAGCGACATCAGGGTCGACATCCGCAGATTGACGCCAAAGTTCTCGTAGTCGTAGGCTGTCCATTTCTGATCGGCAGATGAATCCGGATGTAGCCACCAACGCATTGGGGTCTCCAGTTTCAAATCGTCGTCCCAAAATCGAACGTGGGCGATGACGTCGCCACCCGCTAGTCGCTTTACTTTGACTAACCGGTATTGATCAAATTGAATGGTCTTTGACAACTGGGGAAACGCCTTCCGCATGCGAACTTCCAGTCCTTGAAGAAATTGCTGCTGCTGGCCCGTGGGGTGAATGCCGCTTTGTATCGCACGTTTGATAACCAAGTCGATCGAGAGCAAACTGAACATCAGGTCCGCGTCCGCGGTGTCAAACGCGGTGCCCAGTGCTGCGAAGAACTGGTTCAATTCTTCATTTTGCGCGGCGGTCACCGTGTCAGGCTCACCTTCTTCGCCGCTTGGCTCGAACGCTTTCCTCCCCTCGGTGTCCACGTTAGCTTGCTGGATTTTCTCCTGTCGCTCGTCGGGCAATTCGGTTGAAGCCGGCGGGCTGCCGCAACCTGTTGCTGACAGTTGTGCTATTACCGTCAGAGCGAGCGCCAGGTTCGACAGCCGTCTCCGGCGACTTATCAGCATGCAACGCATGGGTGTCCCCTCTGTTGAATATTTGGGATTCGACGCTCGCGGGATCCCAGCCAATCCGAGCGGAAGGCGTGGGCATTTTAGCAGCGAGATCCGGCATGCGATGCGGACAAGCTCGGTTTTCAGCGAGCCCCTCGGTGCCCTGCAATCCGCTGGCACCGCGAGGCCCGACTGGGCCTCACAAGGTCCGACTGGTCCACCGGGCCTCACAAGGGTCGCCTGCGATGGAGGCCCGACTGGTCCACCGGGCCTCACAAGGGTCGCCTGCGATGGAGGCCCGACTGGTCCACCGGGCCTCACAAGGGTCGCCTGCGATGGAG
>JAGQPF010000421.1 GCA_020426845.1 Planctomycetales bacterium | reverse complement strand
TCCTCGCCACACCCCACCTTGCGGCCTGGACGGAGGAGATGCGCGCGCGCCACAGCCAGTGCATTGTCGAGAACCTGGGGCACCTGATGGCGGGTGATTTGAGAAATCTCTCCAACCCAGACGTGACCGATGTATGGAGCGTGCCGTGAAGATCGCCGCGGTCGCGTCGCAACTCTACCAGATCCCTCCGACCGTCTCTTGGGAGGACGCCACCCATCGCGTCGCCAACCTCGAGTTCATCGTGACCCGCATCACGACCGACAGCGGGATCGTCGGAGTGGGCTTCGCCTACACCACGGGCATTGGCGGCAGCGCGATCCTCGCGTTGATCGATGACTATTGCGGCGCCATGCTAATCGGGCGCGACCCGCGGCAGATCGAGCGCCTTTGGTCGTTCCTCCACGGCCAGCTGCACCGCAGCGGCACGGGCGGGATCAACACCTTGGCCCTGAGTGCGATCGACATCGCGCTCTGGGACATCACGGCCAAGTCCCTCGGCACGCCCCTGCATCAATTGCTCGGGGCGCGGCGCGACAGCATCCCCACATATGGCAGCGGCATCGACCTCTTCCTAAGCAAGGACGAGCTTGTCGCGGAAGTGGAGGGTTGGTTGGCGGAGGGACACAACGCCGTCAAGGTGAAGATCGGCCGGGACACAGCCGAGGACGATCTCGACCGTCTGCTGGCAGTTCGCAAGTTGATTGGCCCCCGGCGGCGCCTGTTTGTCGACGCCAATCAGCGCTGGAGCGTGCCCGAGTGCATGACGCGGCTTCAAGCACTCTCGGTGGTGGACATCGGCTGGATCGAGGAGCCGCTTCATGCGGAAGACATTCGCGGTCACGCCGACCTGCGCAACCTGACCAGACTGCCCATCGCCCTCGGTGAGAGCCTCTACACACGGCATCAGTTTGCCGACTATCTGCAGGCCAATGCTGTGGACTTCGTGCAAGCCGATGTGTGCCGTGTCGGGGGGATCAGCGAGTGGATGAAGATCGCCAATCTCGCCGCAGCGTTTCACCGTCCCATGGCTCCGCACTACCTGTCGGAGATATCAGTCTCCGTGATGTGCGCCATCGACAATGCGGACATCCTCGAATGCGTGCGGGGCGGCAGCTTCACGGAGATGGGTGCGCTGAAGTCGCCGCTCCGCATGGAGAACGGCCACGCCTTCCCATTTGATGCCCCGGGCCACGGCGTCGATTTCGATGACGACCGACTTGCCCCATATCTGATCGATCCGCTGACGCTGCGAGACCGTAATCTGGCGAGCGCAAAGTAGTGCAGCGCCACGTCGCCCGCACGGCGGTCGCTTGCCAGAACCTCCTGGGTGAGGGCTGCAACTGGAACGCCGGCAACAACACGCTGTTGTGGACAGACATAGAGGCACGGACGGTATACCGGCTGACGAGCAACGACGAACTCGTCACCAATGTCCTGCCCGAACGTGCAGCGTTCATCTTTCCCCGGGCTCGGGGCGGTTTTGTGCTGGGCTTCCCCCAAGCAGTGGTGCTTGCCGATGAGGCACTGAGCCAGTTCTCGCCGCTTG
>JAGQPF010000420.1 GCA_020426845.1 Planctomycetales bacterium | reverse complement strand
TCGGGTAGGCGCCGGACCGCACCGGGTAAAGGCCCGTATAAATGTTGTGCCGAGTCGGCGAGCACATCGGGGCCGCCTGAAAGCAACGCTCGAAACGCATTCCCTCGGTGGCGAGCCTGTCGATATGGGGCGTGCTCGCTTGGCCGCCGTAGCAGCCAAGGTCCCGGTAGGTGAGATCATCGGCGATGATAAAGACAAAGTTCGGACGCTCGACGGCGCTCGCGACGCCAGCGACGTTTGCCAGTGAGATGCAGCCGGCCAGCAGGGCGACGTGCAACAGGACGTAAAGCAGGCGGCGATTCATGCCGGCGACTCCTGGACGGGGCGGGGCAGGGCAGTGATGTATGCAGGGAAGTGGGCAGCAGGGGCCGAAGTTTTCGGGCCCGAGCCCGGGGAAACCGCATCTCCCTCGTTTCGTCCATTGTAACTGTCGGCAACACCGCTGAGGCGCGATGGGTGTCATACTCGTGGCCGCCAAACTTGGGTAAGTTACACCGGCCAAAATGCAGTGAAGATTTCGTCGTCGTGCAGGCTGCCAGTCTGGTTCCCTGGGTCAAATCCACAACAATCACAGGCTTGTGATGCCAACGGAAAACCGAATCGTGTCACCCGGTCCGCGAGAACGCACGGTGCGCGCGGCAAGCGGCGCCGTGTTGGAGGTGCCGGCCGGGTGGGAGTTGCTGCCGCCGGGTGACGCGGCACTGACACGCCGCTTCAAGGCGGGAGGGCCGACTTGGACAGTGCAAGTCAAACAGGGACGCCGCACTCTCTCTCGTGGTGTCTGGGGCGACGCCTCTCGAATTCGCCAAATTCGCGTCGACCTGGAGGCCGAGCGGGCGACCCCGGCCTACACCAAACGTTTGCAAGCGGATCGACAGCGGCGAGCGCGTCGCCAGGACGAATACGTCGATGAGTTTTACCAGGCCGTGCTGGAGTTCCTCGACTTTCATTCGGCTCATCAAACACTGGCGGCACGGCTGGCACAGGCGGTAGCCACGCATGCCACGCCCGTCGGGAGCGGCACCGTGGCGCGGACGCAGCGGATTCCGATCGAGAGGCGGGCCGAGTCGGCCGTGATCGCTTGGATGCGCCATCAGACCACGTCGTACGACGACATGAAGATCCCTCGCGTGCGCGGGAAGCGTCGCGAGGTGAGACGCATGTTGGCCGAGCGTTCCCGACGGCTGTTGAGCGAGTATCGCCGCGGCGCGGCCGTCGATGCGGCTCGTTGTCCCCTGCAACGCGCTTTGTCTCGCGAGGCGACTTGATTCAATGCATCCGCTCGATTACGCCGCCGTGCTGGCTTACATGGTGCTGATTCTCAGCTTCGGCTTCGTGTTTGGCCGCCATCAGAACCGCAAGGAGTTCTTTGTTGCCAGTTCCTCGATGGGATGGCTGCCGGTCGGGCTCAGCGTGGCGGCGACGCTGTTTTCGTCCAACAGTTTTGTGTTCTATCCGTCAGCTGCTTTTGGGAGCAGCTTGCGTATCGGCCTCTCCCTGGTGGCGTTTACGTTGATGACGCCGATTGTCGTTTGGGTTTTTGTGCCGGTTTACTCGCGGCTAAATGTGGGCACGGCCTATGAGTACCTGGAGCGACGGTTTCACGTCTCAATCCGAACGCTGGCCAGTGGCTTGTTTGTACTGCTCCGAATTGGCTGGATGGCATCGGCGACGTATGCGGCTTCCGTTGTCGTCTCCAAGGTTGCGGGATTCTCGGAGACCTCGGTCATCATTGGGCTCGGCGCCGTATCCATCGGATATACGATGCTGGGCGGCCTGCGGGCGGTGATGTGGACGGATGTTGTTCAGTTTTTTGTCTTTGCGACGACGATCCTCGTTGCCTTGGCCCTGATTCTGTTTCATCTCGAGATGACGCCATGGGAGATCGCTGCCGACTATGCGCGGGGGCGTCCGGGACTCGTGTTCGATTTTACGCCGTCCCTGACGCTGCAGTACGGCAGTTGGGCGATTCTGATCGGCGTGTTCCTCGAGGCGGTGTCAGCGTTTGGCGTCGATCAAGTCGCCGTCCAACGCTACCTCTCGGCCCGATCCGAGGCGACATCTCAGCGCGGGGCGTGGCTCAACTTGGCCGCCATGTGGGTTGTGATCCCCGGTTTGTTGATGATCGGCGTGGCCCTGTTTGTCTACTTTGGGCGGCATCCGGAGGAGTTGGCGACTGGCGGTAGCCTCCCGGAGTTGCTCGGCTCCGAGCCCGGGAAACTCGCGGACCAAGCGTTGCCGCAGTTTGTTCGCTTGCACTTTCCGCCCGGGCTGGCGGGGCTGTTCGTGGCGGCGCTGATGGCCGCTGTCATGTCGAGCATCGATTCGGGTATCCACTCGGTGACGACGGCGATTGTGGTCGATTTCCGTGATCGGCTGATCGCTCCCCACATGCATACGCGGCCCGGGGACATTTGGAATATTCGCGCCATCGTGGTGGTCGTCGGCATGTTGGCAATTGCGCTGGCCTGCTTCGTCCAACCTCTGGGCAACGTGTTCGACATTGGCAAAAAGCTCACAGCCGCTTTCGGTGGACCGCTGCTGGCGATCTTTGTGCTCGCGCTTTTCTCGCGTCGCGCCAATGCCACAGATGTGATGTTCAGCGTGATCCTCGCAACCGCCATCACGTTGGCGCTTATGCTCACGCAGGATTGGTTCTCCGTCTGGTATTGGCCAATCGGTTTTGGGCTGGCGCTGGTGTTGGGCTGGCTGAGCAGCTGGGTGACCCCAAATCACGACTCGCGCGACACCTATTGGGACATCGTGATGGCGAACAAGCAATGACTCGCCTCGCGGGCTGACGGCAGGCCGCCTTGCGTGCGTGAAGTACGCAGGCGGCAAGGGCGTCTTAGTGAAGCAGAGAGCTATTGTTTCGGAGTGGCATGTGCCCACTTGAAACTATGTCTGTCGTGCCAAAGGGCTTGGCGGCCTGTTGATTGAACCCGAATTGGCAATCGAAACGGCCTTCTCATGACGAGAATGCTGTGTCGATTGCGGCCCGGCGTCTCTCAACGGTCTCCCGTACCGACGCGCGACGCGGAGCTCTCGATGTCTCACGTTTCCGAACTACACCGCTTGCTGTTGCTGGAAGCAGACGAGCTGCTGGGGGAGTTGATCTCCTTTCGGCTCGAGATGCTCGGATACAGCGTGTCGATTGCCCGCACGTTGGCGGAGGCGACCTTGGCATCGGCCGAGCGTTTCGACTTGGTGTTGATCGACGCGGACATTGAAAGCGTTGACGCGGCCGACTTCGTAATGGAGCTGCGCGCCGATAGCGTTTCCGCGGAGACGCCGGTCTTGATCCTGTCGTCGATCTCGGACCCCGAGCAGATCCGCAAGCTCCATGTGGCTGGCGCCAATGCGTATGTCGTGATGCCCTACGATCCTGCCACGCTCGAAGACAAGATCGAGCAACTGCTTGCTGGCGGGCAAACGAGAGTGACGGTCTGATGGCGGGAAGACTGGGTGACATTCTCGTCCGCCTGGGGTACCTCACCGGCGACGATCTTGAGGCTGTGCTGAACCGGCGAGAGCAGGGCCGGCTGGGCACGCGCCTGCTCAAGTCGGGGTTGATCACGATTTCCCAACTGGGAGAGGCGCTTCAGGAGCAGCATCAGGTTCCATTCGAACGGCTTGCCACGCAGTCGATCCATGCCCAAGTCATCCGCCTGATTCCCGAGGACTTTGCGCGGTCTCGGTATGTCGTTCCGATCGATGTGCGGCGCCGCAAGTTGACGCTTGCCATGGAGGCCCCCGACGACGTGGCGGCCATCTCGGAGGCGGAGCTGATTACGGGCTATGAAATCGAGCCCGTCGTGGCCCTGCAATCGGAGATCCAAAGCGTGTTGGACTTCGGGTTCGACGACCGATTGATCGCTCGACAAACAGTCGTCGACCTGCAACTAGACGAGATGAACGCCGAGGATGAGCGTGAAGTCGTTGTCGAGGAGAGCTTCGAGGATGACTCGGCGCCGGTGGTTCGGCTCGTGTCCGCCACTCTGGCCGGGGCGATCACCAATGGCGCGAGCGACGTTCACCTCGAGCCGCACTCGCCGGAAATGCGCGTTCGCTATCGCATCGACGGCGAGCTGCAGCAGGTGATGACGATTCCCAAGCACATCGAAGACTCCGTCATCGCCCGCATCAAAGTGATGGCTGACATGGACACGACAGAGAACCGGCGGCCGCAAGACGGTCACCTCTCGGTGTTCGAATCGGGGAAGAAGGTCAACTTCCGAGTCAGCACGATCCCCACGGTGGACGGCGAGAAACTGGTGCTTCGGCTGTTGGACGAGGGCAGCAAGGTTTTCACGTTGGACGCGATCGCCTTCCCGCCATCGGACCGCGAGCGCATCGACACCATGCTCGACAAGCCGCACGGCATGATCGTGCTGACGGGCCCAACCGGTTCGGGAAAGTCGACCACCATGTATGCGATGTTGACCCGAATCAACCGCGTCCAACGCAACATCGTGACAGTGGAGGATCCCGTGGAGTTTCGTTTGCCGGGCATCAATCAGGTGCAGTCGGACAACGAATTCGGCATGGGGTTTGCGAACGCCCTGCGGCACATCATGAGACAGGACCCGGATGTGATCATGGTGGGCGAAATTCGCGACCGCGAGACGGCCGGGATCAGCGTGCAGGCGGCGCTCACGGG
>JAGQPF010000419.1 GCA_020426845.1 Planctomycetales bacterium | reverse complement strand
TGTTTTGCGGATGATGGGCCAGACGTACAGCCGCACAGGCGACTTCGACCGCGCCGCCCTCTGCTTTTCCGGATTGACGCCGAATCTCGAGGAGGCGCAGCAGCCATGATCACTGGATTCATCCGATTCTTGAGCCGGGGGGCCGCAGCCCGAGTCTCCGCCATAGCCCTGGTTGGGGCCATTGGACTTGGGACGCGAAACGCCGCAGCTCAACAGCCAACGCCGGCTGTTGCAGCCCCAGTGCTGTCGCCGTCGGAGGCTGAGCGGAAGCTGAAACGCGACGCTCGGGACGCAGGCTTGTTGGCGCCACGCCGCGCCCTGGAGGCACTTCCTCTGGTGCGGCCGAGCGACGAGGAGGAGTTGCCCTCGAGCCTCCGCGGACGAGCTCCCATTCGGCTGCAGGGCGGAACGCCGGCTCCGGACCAAGCGGACGTCCGCAACAGCGCGCCGCGCGACACCGTCGCTGACACACTTCCGTCATTGAACGGCCCGCTAAGGAGCGGCCCCGCGTTTATTGCGCCGCAGAGCTCGCTCTTCCCGCGGGACATGTCCGGTGAAAAGGGCGGCAACGTGCTCAATCAACTCGATGACCAGCTGCGCCGGCACAAAGCGAGCGAGGACCAACGAGTGGACTCCATTCTGCGCAACCTCAATCGCATACAAGAGGCGGTGCGACCTGGCCGCCCGCCAGTCCGAGCGCCCGCGCCGGGAGACCCCGACTACTCCAATGTGGAATTGGTCCCGACGGTCACCGTCCCCACGCCGGGCGAGACGGTGGTCCCGCCGCCACCGTTTCCGCCATTTCCGCCCGGATTGGACATCGCGCCTCTGCACCCGCCCATCGAGCCGCCGCCGTCTCCTGCACCGACCGAGCCGCCTCCCATCGACTCGCCGGCCGCCGATCCTCCGACTCTTCCGACTCTGCCTCTACCGAAAGCCGAGGACCCGCCGACCCAACCACCCCTGTTCCCCGAGATGCAGACTCCGGCGCCGGTGGTCGATATGGCGCCCGGCAATACGCGATCTCCGCGACAGACTGGCGCCGCCGACTTGACGGACAACCAGGGATCCCAAGCAGTCCCCGAAGCCGGGGACGACGCGCTGGTCGGCGAAGCAGCCAAGTCATTCCCGACGGGGACGATTACAACCAGCGAGGCCGTGGACCGCGTTTCCCTGGCGGACAGCCTTTATGCCGCCGGCCGGCTGCCGCTGGCTTTGCAGATCTACCGGGAAGTCGCGGACACCGAAACGAGCGACGGCAAAGTCTGGGTCAACTATCAAATCGCCAATTCGCTGCGGCGGCTTCGCCAGGCCGACGAAGCGGAGAAGGTCTATCGCGAGGTGGCGGCCGAAACGTCCCCACGATGGATCGTTGACTCGGCCAAATGGTGGCTCGCCACTCATCAGCGGCAGACGCAATTGCGGCGGGAGCTGGAGCAAATTAACAACACGCTGAGCCCGCCTGACAAAAAGTAACGCGATCATTCATCCAAGGAAGGAATGACATGGCCACACCGGCAATCAACGAAGCGTCCAACCAACTGACGGGCGAGTTGCAGCGGCAAACTCAGCGATACGAAGCGGCGCGCCAAGTGGCGAGGGCCATCGTCGACGCGCTGGAGCAACGGCACGACGTGACCGCCGAGGTCTCACGCCTGGGTGAACTGATGCGGGAGGTCGCCAGCATGGCCGCGGCCGCCAACGCCGCTCAGAAGCAGTGGCAAGAGCATGCCGGAACCCCGGACGCCGCGCTGCGCAGTGCCTACGAGCAACACACGCAAGTGTTGGTCGAGCTGATCGAATTGGTCAAGCAGGCCGAAGCAGCCGCCATTGCCGCGCGCGACCGATTGCAGCCGGGCCTTTGCACCGTTGCGCTGGATCGCAAAGTGACGGAACGCTACGGCCAGGCGCAACGCATGTAGGCCGACGCGCTGACCGGCGCGCTGACTGCCGCCGAGTCCGTCGTACCGCCGATGTGCGGCATGTGATACTCGAAACGCGATCGACCTAATTGGACAACAGAGGCTTGGGGAACATGGATGTTCGCGCGACGAATGGAGCTCACTTTGGCCAGGGCCGAGGGAAGGAACCTCGCCATGATCAGGCGATGGTGGCCGAGTCCCCGCTGATGCGCGCGGCGCTCGAGCGGGCGAGACGCTTTGCCGGAAGTGACGCCACAGTGCTGCTGCTTGGGGAGAGCGGGACCGGCAAGGAAGTGGTGGCTCGTTTTATGCACCAGCAAAGCGGACGGGCCCAATCACCCTATGTACGGATCAACTGTGCGGCGCTGCCCGAGTCGCTGATCGAGGGCGAGCTGTTCGGACATAGCCGGGGAGCCTTCACCGGCGCCGACCAGGATCGCCTCGGCAAATTGGAATGGGCAGAGGACGGTACTGTGCTGCTGGACGAAGTGGGCGAATTGCCGCTCGGTCTGCAAGCCAAGTTGTTGCGGGTGCTCGAGGAAGGCGAGTTTCAGCGACTCGGCGACAATCGAGTGATTCCCCTGCGGTCGCGAGTGATTGCCTCCACCAACCGCGACCTGGGCACGGAGGTCGTCGAAGGGCGATTTCGCGCCGACCTCTACTATCGTTTGTTCGTGCTGAACATCGAACTGCCAAGGTTGCGCGATCGTCCCGAAGACCTCTTGCCGTTGGCCAGACACTTTCTGAACCAATATGCGCCCGCCCCGATGCAGCTCGGCCGCCGCGCCATCTGTCAAGTGATGGCCCACGATTGGCCAGGCAATGTCCGCGAGTTGAAAAACGTCATGCAGCGCGCCGCCGTGCTGGCCGATGGCGAGCGGATTGAGGAGCTGGAGATTGTTGAACTGCCGCATCGGCTCGCGGCCGATGCCAACTGGCCGGCGATTCCGCTCGCCGAGGCCGAGCGCCGCACCTTGGAGGCGGCATTGCGGCAAGCGGAAGGCAACCAAGCCGCCGCCGCCAGAATTCTCGAGGTCGCGCCCAAGACGGTGGGCAACATGTT
>JAGQPF010000418.1 GCA_020426845.1 Planctomycetales bacterium | reverse complement strand
TTGCCCGAAGTGGACCGCGCGCTCGACGACAACGTCTACCGCCGCCTCACGCTGCTCGGCGGCACAGCCGCCGGCGGCTAGCACTTGCTGCCGCCGCTGTCAGTGACGCGATTCACCGAACGGATACTCCTGTTCCTTCTACCTGCTTCTCGCAGGCGTTCCAGCGCACTACTGTAGGCGCACCTTCTTGGCGGCTCTGCGTCCGGGGTGCGTTTTGCTGGCTCGCGTTCCCCTTCCCTCCGCCGTCTCCGCGGCCCCTAGCGCGACGTTGTTCGACGGCTTCGTGGGTACTACGGGCACGTCCGACCTCCCACGCTCGTTCATCTTCGGATTACGTCCTTCGGACGGCGGCGCCTGCCGGCGACGTCCAGTGGCCTACAGTAACGAAGTAGAGTTTCTCGAGATCGCGCAGCCCGCGACGTCGCCAGCCGTCCTGGAGCTAGTGCTGCCCAGCGGGATCGCTCTGCGCGTCCACGCGGGCTGCGACGCCGACGCTGTCGCGTGTGCTCGAGGTGGTGAACGCTCGATGGTTCCGGCATTGGTCCGGATCCGGCGTCAACGGATACGGACAATGTGTCAAGAACAGCACCGAAGGGTGCGCTACGGATGCCCATTGCATCGCCGGCGAATGCGATGGCGCTCCCTGCTACAACCCGGCCTTCGGCAACGGATTCAGCACTTGCGAGTGCGCGGGGGCCAGGCCAACCAGACCAACGCGTTGCTGCGTGTGGGTGCGTTCAGAAAAGTGCACTTGTCCACTTGAGAGGGGCTAGCCGCCCCGTGGCGAGCGTCTCGGCATCAAGCACGCCAGCGCGATGTTGACCATATGCTTGACCAACGCCTCGTCGTCGGGTGCTAGGTCAGGCAGCACGCGCGAAACCATCACCAGACCTCGGCCGGCCGCGAAGGCGGCAAACACGCGCTCGGCCAAGTCCGGGGGTGGCGGGGTCAGGCGCGCCGCCAGCCATTTCGTGAACTCGGCAATGGTTTCCGTGAATACTTCGCGCGCGTTGTCTTGGCTCCAAGAAAACGGCACCGCGAGGTTCAGAGCTCGACGCAGCTCGGGGCTTGCGCCGGGCACTACCAGCGCAGCGCGGCAACAGGCCTCGACCGCCTCCTGCATCGATAGGTCCGAACGCTCCAGTAGGCGCCGCACGCGATCGAGATAGTCCCGCTGCATGCGCCGCGAAATCTCCGCGTAGATGGCGCCTTTGTTGGGAAAGTAGCGGTAAACGGAGGCGACGCCCACGCCGGCACGTCGGGCAATGTGGTTCATGGAAGCGTCGGGATCGCCCAACTCAATGGTCGCGGTGATGATGGCTTCGACGATCTCGCTGGAGTCGGAGCGCGAGGGCGCCGGAGGCGGTTGCGGTGCGAGCGGATCTCGGCGCTTCGCCATAAAGCCAATATACTACTCATTGCATGCAGCCCGCCACGGCTCGCAGCCATCATGTGAACTGGGCGCGGCTTGGTCAGGTCGCCGGCGGCACGGCGCGCAATGCTCTCCGGGCGCCCAGCTAGGTCGGGTCGCACTGGCTGCCGACTGGCCGTCGCTGTTGTTGTCGGTGCGGTACCGCTTGCCAAGCGTGAGTGGTCGTAGTCGCTTGCCGAATCAAACAATCAGACCCGTCGCCGATGCGGTCGGTACGAAACAGCTCCATGAGCGAATCGGCGTCAGTTGGCTCGTCGGAGACACGAAAAACGGATACGAGATCGGCCCGAAATCTGACATTCGAGCAAGCGCTGGTCAGCGCGCATGCCGAGTCGCTCGCCGCGGGCCCTTCCGTCGTCTCACACGTTGTCGCCGTTGGCGTCGAACTTACTGCTGTAGCCGCCCCAGAAGTTCTTGCCGCGGTCGAAGTCCGCCACGAATAGCGGCGCCACGGGCCATCCCACCTTGCTGAGGACGACCTGCGGGTCTCCCGCGAACAACTTCTCCCACAGCTCGAACGGCCCGACCCGATCGGCGGCCGGGGTGTACGCCGGATGGTAGCGGCTGCCCACCTTCGGGCGGATGTCCCAGAGATCCGTCTGGTCGGTCGGAACTGTCTCCATGTATGCCAGGAGCGGAGTGTGATCCGGGTTGCTGCCCAGCAACACCTTGATCCCGTTCGAGCCCTCCGCGTTTGTGTAGTTGGCGTGTGGCGCGGTCACGAAGTTTCGCTCCACGGAGTCTGCGCCAATGATTCGAGGAAAGCGTGCATTGGCCAGCTGAGACGCTGGCATGTCGCTGTCGATCGCACAGCAATAGCGGACCGTGAGCGTACCCGCTCCGGGAATGCGGTCGATGCCGCGCTGCTGGCCGTTGATGAACATGCAGTGCTCCACGAGCCACGGACCTGTCGAGGGCGTGCCCGCGCCGCCCATGTACCAGAGCTGCCAGCCGTTCGAGGTCGTTTCCCCGGCCCCGGTCCACGTGCCCCGATAGCCGACGTTGTAGCGTAGTGTGTATCGGTTCATTTTCGAACCCGCGCCGTTGCCATTTTGCTGCCAGCCATCGTTGTGGACACCTGACGCCTTCGCGTGATGGCGGTCGAAGTAATTGGCGACAATGAGCGGATCGTCGAGTACGGCGCCCGCTGCGACGGTGTAGTCGTCGCCGCCGCAGTAAAGTCCCATGTTGCCCTCGAGGTGAAGTGAGACAGTCTTCCCCAGCCACTTCGCGAAGCCGTCACGAAAGAATCGATACACGTTGTGCTTTACCGTCAAGTTCGTCGAGCCGTCCGGGGCGAGCGCATATGCCGTCGTGCCGGTGGCGCCCGGCGCAACGGTAAACGGCCACCCGCTAACACTGCAGCGGTAGAGTCCGCAGGAGGTCGTGTTGCTGAGGTTCACGATTCCGGTTGCCAAGAGCCCGTTGTTCGGGGCGCGGATGTCCATCAGGCAGAGCCAGAGGTTCGAGCTACCCGCCACATTGACGATGCCCTGGACGTAGGTGCTGCACGAGTAGTCATCCGAAAAGGCGCCAACCGCTCGCACACAGACGCGCTTGGGAAGCGTGATCGCTGACAGATCGACGGGCCCTATGATCGTCGTATCGAAGCCGAGCACACGCTCATCCGCTGCCGTCTTGCCGGCCGGCGCCGTGTTGTCCCAGTCGGATGCCCAGGAAAGCAGCACTTGCCGTAAGCCGGCGGCGTCGGAGACAACCTGGTCGATCGTCGTGGTGGTTGCGGGCGCGCCGCCTGCGCCTGCGGCTCCGCCTGCGCCTGCGGCTCCGCCGGTGCCGGCGGTTCCGCCAGCGGTTCCGCCCGCACCGTTGCCGCCGGAGCCCCCTTGGCCGAAGCCGGAGCCTCCTGCTTGGCCGGTGGGAGACGTCGTCTCAGAGCCACAAGCGATCCAGGTAATAGTGCTGCCCATGCCCAACAGTGCTGAGCGTCGACTCAGGTTCTTCTGTGAATTCTTGCCCATACAGTCCTCCTAGCGATGTCAGGCGGAGCGCGAACGGTTGTGATGTGATCTTCCCTGCAGTCGCCGTAGCTCGGCTGAAGTTATTGTCGTGGATGGCATCGCGGTTACGACTCGCGTCTCCTCCCCGGCTAGGGAATGACGTAGCGCGCTAGGAAGGCGTCGTCCTGGCCACCGGCGTAGTTGGGTTGAAACGCACCGGGCGTGGTGCCGAGATTGTTGGAGGCCGTCTGTCCGGTCGACACGATGTT
>JAGQPF010000417.1 GCA_020426845.1 Planctomycetales bacterium | reverse complement strand
CTTTCCCAGTGCCTGCGATTGAGTTGTTCAAGGTACCGGAGGGTATGAACCTGCGGCGTTCCGTCAATTTCGGCGGGTGGACGCAGATGCACCAGCGGCGTCGCGCCGGAACGCATCGGCACTCCTTGGTGCCGCGCCGGCAGAAACCCGGCGCCCCAGGCCGGCGGGCCCCCTTTAAGTCCGCCACCGGGGTCCGGCAAAACGACAAACGCCGGCAGATTGTCCGTTTCGGCGCCAAGCCCATAGGCCACCCAGCTGCCCACGGACGGACGCCCCATCCGGATGCTGCCGGTGTTCATCTGATAGACGGATTGCGGATGGTTGACACTGTCGCCGTGCAGGCTACGAATCACACACAAGTCATCCGCGCACTGACTGATCTCTGGCAGCAAGTCGGAGATCTCCAGACCGGATTGCCCGCGGGGCCGAAACTTCGCAATCGACCCCAGCAGCGGATTGGCGGCCACTTTGCGACGAGTCATCACCTCGCCGAAGCTGTCGGGCAGCGGCTTGCCGGCAAGCCGCTCGAGCTCGGGCTTGGGATCGAATAGATCCACTTGGCTGGGGCCGCCGTGCATGAACAGCCAGATGACCCGCTTGGCGCGAGCCGCTGGTCCCGCCGCGCAGGCATCGGACGACAGCATGCTGGCCAAGGCCACGGCGCCGGCGCCGCCTCCCGCCGAAGTCAGCCACTGTCGCCGCGACAATGTGTGCATCAGCGATCCCTCTGTTTCAGGTTCCGGTGGTTGGACGAGGTCTGACATGGACCGTGTGGCTGAACGTTCCAGTCTAACAGCCGGTTGTGGCAATCGGTACAGCTTTCATCTGTGCGTAACGCTCTGCCGGCCGGTTTTTCACCAGTCGATTATCGAGCTATCTCGCGAGGCTGGCAGTCGGCAAAGCTAGGGAGGAGCGACGCGGCGGCACGCAACGTCTCGAAACGCTCGAAATCCGGCTGCACGCCGGCGGCCAAGCGGCAGGTCTGCTCCGCCTGAGCAAGATCGCGCATGCTGATGATCGTAGAGACGACATGCGGGTGCAACAGTGGGTAGCGAAGTGCCGTCGCCAGTAGATTCGGCCAACGAGCGTCAGGCGAGTCACCCAGCGACTCCCGCTCGGCCAGATCGATCGCGCCGTGGCTATCTGCCGCCTTGGCAAACTCGGTGAACCGGCGCTGCATGTCGTCATCGAGCCGGCTCACATAGGCCGACTTGAGTTTCCCGGCGGCGAGTGGCCGAATGGCGAGCAGCGGCGTCTCTTCGGCGGCGAACTCCGCATACTCGGGCTCCAGCAGGTTCAAATAGGTGGTTAGGCCGCTGACCGCAGGCAACTGAAGCGTGGCCGTCGCGAAGTCGGTCGAGTACGGGAAGCTGGAGAAGGACAACACTTTGCCCGACTGCAGCAGCCGCTGGAACGTCGGCTCAATTTGCTCGCGATCGCGCCGCAGCACCTCCAAGCGGTCGCGGTCGTTGATCGGCTGGGATCGCAGCAGCCACTGCACATTGTGCAGCGTGTCGGCGTTCAAATCATGGAGTTCGCGATCAATGGCTTGCTCGAAGCCGCGCGGGTCG
Source organism: Planctomycetales bacterium (assembly GCA_020426845.1). GTDB lineage: Bacteria > Planctomycetota > Planctomycetia > Pirellulales > Pirellulaceae > JAGQPF01. The sequence continues at coordinate 5,290 of JAGQPF010000417.1, read as the reverse complement.
AATTTAGATTCGCCGAAGTGCGGATTCGCCAGCTTGACGACATGCTTGAAAGCTCGTCCCTCGCCACGAGCCTCCGCGAGTCGCTTTAGGTAGATCGCGTGGCAGTCGTACTCGTGAGATGAATGATGCGTGTCGACGCCCCACTCGAAGAGCTTCTCCAGCAAACCGCCGGTCTGCTCCAGTGTCATTCGCATGGCGCCAAAACAGACTTCGCTCAGCGTCCAAGCCCGCTTGCCGTAGCAGCGTTGACCGATCATGCTCGTGCATCCTTTCGCGTGGACTGCCACCCATGTCACCCCGACCGTCTTACGCCGCCGCGCGCGTGGAGCGAGAGAACAGGCGGCGGAGCAACGGCGCGGCGAGACAAGCGACCAGCGCGACAATCAGCGCCACACAAATCGGCCGCGTGAAAAATGGTGTCAGGTCTCCGTCACTCCCAATCAATCCCTTGCGCAGATTTTCCTCGACGAGATTGCCCAGGATCAAGCCGAGCACCAACGGCGCCAGCGGCACGCGCTGTGACTCGAGAAACCAGCCGAGGGCGCCGGCTGCGATCATCACATACACGTCGAACAAGCTGCTGCGGATCGCATAGGAGCCGACGACGGAGAACACCAGCACGCCGGCGAGCACATGGCGACGGGGCAGGCGGAGGATTGTCTGAAAGGCTCGCAGGCCGACCAGTCCGGCGGGGATCAGCAGCAACTGCGTGATGAATGCGATCAACAACAACTGCCGGACCAAGGGACCGCTCGTCTCGAAAATCTGCGGGCCCGGCTTGATGTTGTAGACCATCAGCGCGCCAAGCACGATCGCCGTGACCGCGTCACCCGGCACGCCAAACACCAGCGCAGGGATCCACGCGCCGGCCACCGCGGCATTGTTAGCGCTGGTGGGCGCCACCACACCATCGATCGCGCCGGCGCCAAACTCCTCCTCGTCGTTCGACATCCTTTCCGCAATCCCGTAAGCACCCCAGGCGGCGACATCCGCCCCGGCGCCGGGCAAAGCGCCAATCACGGTGCCGACAAGCGACGACGTCGCCACCGTGGTCCGGCGTCGCCAAATCGTGCCGAGCACCTCCCCCAACGTCACCTTCGTTTGCTCCAATTGAGCCGCTTGGCCATGCAGCGCCGAACCCGACAGACTACGGAGCACCTCGGCCAGCCCAAACAGCCCGATCATTACCGGGATCACCTCGAGCCGCTCTATGAGATCAATCACGCCAAAGGAGAATCGCGGCGTGCCGCTGGTGTCCATGCCGACCGTCGCCAAGGCCAAGCCGAGCATCGCCGACGTGAGGCCGCGCAGCAATCCGCCTTGGCTGACCAACGCACTCATCGCGAGCCCCATCAGGCCGAGCCAAAAGTACTCGTAGCTGGAAAACTTCAGCGCCACCCGTGCGAGTTGCGGCGCCACCAATGCCAGCAAGGTGACACCGATCAAGCCGCCAATGGCCGAGCAGAACAGGTCGAGTTGCAAGGCGAACACACCTCGGCCGCGACGCGCCAAGGCGTGACCGTCCAGAGTGGCGGCGGCTGACGCGGGAGTGCCGGGAATTCGCAGGAACGTCGCGGGGATGTCGCCCGCGAAAATCGCCGTAAAGCTCACGCCGATGATCATCGCCAACCCCGCAGCGGGCGGCAGGTGATAACTCAGCGGAACAATCAACGCCACCGCCATCGTCGCCGTCAGTCCCGGAGTGCTGCCGACAAAGATCCCGAACACCATCCCCAACAGCCAGGGAATCATGATCGAAGGCTGAAACAACTCGAGCAGCATGACCGCAACGCCTCGTGAGATTTCGCGTGAGCCGCGTGACGACAATGACCCCAGGAAGCGACGAGCAACGGGGCAGGGGCAGGGGCAGGGAGCGTCAGAGCCCCAACGGCCCCGTGGGCAGCACGACCTGAAAGACGCGCACGAACAGCAACTGCACGATCGCCACCAAGGCCACCGCGGTGATGACGCAGCTTAACGGAGAACGATCTCCCATCAACAGCAACATCAAAGTGGCAAACACAAACGTGGCAATCGAGAAACCGACGATCGGCATGGCCAGCGTCAAGACGACCAGCCCGACGATGACCAGCGCCGGTCGCAACGCGCGTGCGACGGGTGACAATACATCTGGCTTCACGGGCGAGGTCGGCTCGACAGCGCCGTCCGGCGAGCGCGACATATCGGCTCTGACACTCATCAGGCAAAACCACACCCCGGCGGCGGCCAGCGCGGCGCCGAGCGCCAGCGGGAATGCTTTGGGGCCGATGTCGCGCGGGTTGGTCATCCCGGACGGCTCGATCAGCCAGGCCTGCCAAGCGAGAAAACACCCGCAGATCACGAGGAACACGCCGTAGGCCAAGCCGCGGCCGCTCGATTCGGAGGAGCTCACTTGGCGTACCCGGCCGCCTCAACCACCGACTTCCACGTGGCGTCCTGAGCCTTCAGAAATTCGCGAAACTCCGCGGGGCCGGAAAGACGAATGCCGAAGCCGTTCTTCTTCATGAACTCGGCGTACTCGGCCGACTCGCCGATCTCTTGACAAGTTTGCTCCAACGAGGCCACCACATCGTCGGGAGTGTCTTTGGGCAGCGCAAGGCCGCGCCAGCCCATTACCACCCAATCGACGCCCGCCTCCTTGGCCGTCTCCACCTCGGGATAGTCGGGCATTCGCTCGTCGTTCAGCACGGCCAGGACGCGCAGCTCTCCGGACTCAATCGACTGCGCTGCTTCGGGAATGCTGCAACAGACCGCGTCGACGTGGCCGCCAATCAGCTCGACCAAGCTAGGCGCGGCGCCTTTGTTAGGCATCCAGATGACGGACTCGACCTTGAGCCCCGCGGCCTGGAGAAGTCCAGCTCGCGCTAAATCCCAAGCGCCTCCCGATGCCGTGCCCGACATCTTCAGCTCGCCTGGATGCTCTTTGGCCTGAGCGAGAAAGTCCGACAACGACTTCCACTTCGAGTCGGCCCGAACGATGATCGCAGCCGGATCGGCGTTGACCTGCATCAAAGGCGTGAAGTCCTCGTGCGTCAAATCCGAGATCCCCATTCGATGCATGGTGGATAGCTCGAACGTAATCATCGTCACGGTGTTGCCATCGGCCTTGGCGCGAGCGCCGGCAGTGTGGCCGACCGAGCCGCTGCCGCCGGTGCGGTTGACAACCACCACGGGCCGGCCAAGCTTCCGCTGCAACGCGTCGGCCCAAAACCGAGACACGCGATCCGTGCCACCCCCCGCCGCCCAGGGACAAATCACTGTCATGGTGGGTTGGCCGCCACAACCCGCCAACGCCATCAGGGCGCAGACGAGCGCGCCTGTCGCCCAACGTCGAATTCCGATAGACCGCTGCCTCATTCGCGCTTCACCTGTTCGATCTTGCTGAATTCCTTCGAATGGCTGCGCCCTCTGCTTATGAAGGCAACCCGCCACCGGAGGGTTGGAGCTGAACCAACAAGAGCCTAACCTGCGGCCCGCGGGCCTGGCAAGCAGCGGCGCCGAGACCAAACTTTCGCCGCCCGATTCCGAAATCCTTCGTGTCTCCGTGAGAAATCCTGCCCGGACAAGAACGTCAAGAAGCAAAGTTCAAGGGTAACAGAGAAGCGTGAAGACGGCTCCACGCTTCATTAATCCCTCACGGAGGCACAGAGACACGGAGGGTTGGCGCGGCATGGCAAGCGTGTGACGAGCGCGTAGAGCCGTGATGCGGCTTCTCGCAACAGGCGGCTAGCCGTGAGCGCCTTCGAGCCCGAGCCGTTTCATCTTCTTATAGAGCGTGGTGCGGTTGATGCCGAGTTGGTCCGCGGTGAGATTGCGGTTCCATTGATTCGCCTCGAGCACCTGGCGGATAATCTCCCGCTCGGGGCCTTCCAGCGCCTCCTTGAGGGTCTTGCCCAAGGCGTTCTGCGCCCCCGAGGCAGTTGGCGCGAACACAGGAGTGACTCCCGAGACGACGTGAGCCGGCAGGTCGCTCCAGGTCACCTCATCGTGCTTGCCGAGCAGCACGGCGCGCTCGACGACGTTTTGCAACTCGCGGACGTTGCCGGGCCAGTGGTAGGCGCGCAGCGCTTCCAGGGCCTCGGCTTGGAAGCCCCGCACCTGCTTCCCCACCTCGCTCGCGACTTCGTCCAGGAAGTGTTGTGCCAGCAGAGCGACATCCTCGCGCCGATCACGCAGCGACGGCAGTTCGACGTTGATGACGTTGATGCGATAGAACAGGTCCTGGCGAAAGCGACCCTCGGCAACCGCCTTTTCCAGATTCTCGTTGGTCGCCAGCACGACGCGCGTGTTGATGTGATAGGTCTTGGTCCCGCCCACGGGCTCGAACTCGAAATCCTGCAGCACGCGGAGCAGCTTCACCTGCATGCTTTGCGAGGCGGTGCCGATTTCGTCCAGGAAGATCGTGCCGCCGTCGGCTTGCAGGAATTTGCCCTGCTTGTCGCCCACGGCGCCAGTGAACGCGCCGGCCACGTGCCCGAACAGCTCACTTTCGAGCAGGCTCTCGGGCATCGCCCCGCAGGCCACCTCCACGAACGGCCCCTCGCGCCGCTGACTGCGGCGGTGGATCGCGCGGGCAATCATCGACTTGCCCGTGCCGCTCTCGCCGGTGACCAGAATGGTCGCCTTGGTATCGGCGACGCGATGGATCACGTCAAAAACTTGCCGCATCCGAGGGTCTTGCCCGACGATATTCTCCATGCCGAAGCGGGACTCGAGCTGCTGCTTGAGCTCCTTATTCTCGTTCAGCACCTTCCGCTGAGAGAGGGCACGATTGATCGACATCAACAGCTCGTCGTCGATCAACGGCTTGGTGAGCAGGTCAAAAGCGCCGGCCCGCAGCGCCTCAACCCCCGTCTCGACGGTCCCGTACCCCGTCATCAGGACCACGGATGTCTGGGGAAATTCTTCGCGAACATGCGATAAAAGGTCAAAACCGTCGCCATCGGGAAGACGGATATCACAGACCATCAGTTCAAATTCGTGATGGTGAAGGCACTCGATCGCCGACTTGCAATCGGAGGCCTCGGCCACCACGAATCCCTGATCTCGCAGCCAATCGGCCATGGAATCCAGGATGTGGGGATCGTCGTCCACGAGCAGGATTCGACCGTGTGTCATCGTAAAGCACCTCGGGGGGGATCCACGGCTCCCGGACGCGGGAAAACGGACTGTCTTCCCCGGTCATCTGGCCGATGGTGCTCAATAACTAGGTTACCCCTGCTGCCTGGTCAAAACGGGGTGGCGTTTTCGCAACCAGTTGACAAGCAGAAACATACGATCACACTGGTGT
>JAGQPF010000416.1 GCA_020426845.1 Planctomycetales bacterium | reverse complement strand
GGCTTCACGCTGGATAAGGGCAACCTTATCTCCGCTGACGGTACTCTCTACGGTTTCGGCATCAACCAGTACATCGATGCCGCTGCCATGGAACTCTATGCCGGCTGGCGCCACTTCGAAGCCGATCTGGTCGAGTTGGATGATGGTCGCCGCGTCTCCGTATCGACCGACGACATCGACACGGTCTACGCCGGTGCGCGCATCCAGTTCTGATCGCACCGTTCACCGGAGCCCAATGGCTTCGAGTTGACAAAGAGTTAAAGAGGGGCGCGTGCAGTGTTGCGCGCGCCCCTCACGCTCCGCAAAAGGGCAACACTTGCTCAAGGTTTTTGCAAGTTTCGTTTTGAGTTTTGCGAATCGTCGGGTTGAATGCGGGCCATAGCCTGTCAGCCACCTCAAGCATCGGTGGCGTCCCGGAAGCCTTCGAACCGGACCGGCGGCGTATCAGATCAGTAACCCAGTTGCGTCACCTGCGTAGCGCGTTCTGTTCGAGCCGCGTGTGCCTGCAGGCACGTGCCCCTCGCCAGGACAACGATCGAGCCGGGACGCCAGCAAAACTGCGATCCCGACGTGCGAAATGGAGATAGACTATGATTGGGGGACTGATGAAGCGGGGAGGCATCGTTGCAATTGCCGCTACCGCAAGCATCTTTACGGCGCCCGCATTTGCCGCCGACCTTGGTGGTGATTGCTGCGCGGATCTTGAGGAGCGGGTCGCCGAGCTTGAGGCTACGACGGCTCGCAAGGGCAACCGCAAGGTGAGCCTCACGGTTTCAGGCCAGGTCAACGAGCTGGTCTACTGGTGGGACGATGGCGTTGAGAGCAACGTCTACGTCGGCACCTCGGGCTTCTCTTCGAGCCGCTTCCGGTTCCGTGGTGACGCCAAGATCAACGCTGACTGGTCGGCCGGCTACTACATCGAGATCGAGACGGTCTCGGCTCAGGTTTCCGGAACCAGTGCTTCTGACGACGACTCTTCCGTTGCCGTCCAGCTGCGCCACTCGACGTGGTTCTTGAAGTCCAAGCAGCTCGGCACGCTGTGGGTTGGTCACACCTCGCATGCCACCGACGACATCGTGCTGTTCGCCAACGGCGGCACGGGTGCGGCAACGGCTGCCAACTACAACGTCGCACCGGGTGCCAACATCACCTTCCGCGGCAGCAACGGTCTCGAGCTGAACGACATCTTCGACTTCCTCGACACCGATCGTGCCAACGTCATCCGCTACGACTCGCCCACCTTCGCCGGGTTCACCATCTCGGCCTCGTGGGGTGAGGACGACATGTGGGACGTCGCCCTGAAGTATGCCGGCGAGTTCAACGGCATCAAGATCGCGGGCGGCATCGGCTACCACGTCGAGCGTGACAACACGGGCGACAACGGCAGCCATAACCTGGGCGAGCTCTATCCGAACATCGACTTCGAGGACGTCCGCGGGTCGATCAGCGTTCTGCACGAGCCGACTGGCCTCTTCGTTGACTTCGCTGGCGTTCACCGCGAATTCGACGATCCGCGCTTTGATGACTTCAACTACTGGATGATCCGCGGCGGTATCTACCGCAAGTGGTTCGCCATCGGTAAGACCTCGATCTTCGGCGAGTACGCTGAGGCCAACAACTCCGCAAATGCCGGCTTCACGCTGGATAAGGGCAACCTTATCTCCGCTGACGGTACTCTCTACGGTTTCGGCATCAACCAGTACATCGATGCCGCTGCCATGGAACTCTATGCCGGCTGGCGCCACTTCGAAGCCGATC
>JAGQPF010000766.1 GCA_020426845.1 Planctomycetales bacterium | reverse complement strand
TGATTGCCCTCACATACGACTGTGGTTGCCCTCACCTACGACTGTAGTTGCCCTCACATACGACTGTGATTGCCCTCACATACGACTGTGGTTGCCCTCACCTACGACTGTAGTTGCCCTCACCTACGACCGTAGTTGCCCTCACCTACGACTGTAGTTGCCCTCACCTACGACTGTGGTTGCCCTCACATACGACTGTGGTTGCCCTCACATACGACTGTAGTTGCCCTCACCTACGACTGTGGTTGCCCTCACATACGACTGTGGTTTCCCTCAGGTACATCACACTTGTGCCTATTGACCATCAGCCGATTAGAACTGCCGGACCCACCTGGATCGCGCTTTCCGTAACCCAGCGGTATACATCGGACCCTGATGTCGAGCTCTCCCTCATGTGGCAGCTAAGTGGCCGAACCCTGACAGAATGGCCATTTGGCAGGAATTTCTGGTCCATTGGCAGGGCATCGAGGCCTTGGGGCGACCACATCGAGGTCATGGTGTCCTCGAAATGGAGACCATTTTGACCGCACCTAGGTCAAGGTGCGACCACAACAAGGTCATGGTGTTCTCGAATGAGACTCCCTTATGACCGCAGCTAAGGCAGGGTGCTCCCGCCCAGGACTACCTCCCGAAGACCTCGTTCCGGTGGAACGCCAGGAATTCGGGCTTGGGGCCGGCGGCCTCCGCCGGAGTGGTCAGTGGCTTGCCTTCATAGGCTTGGAAGTACTGGGCTATGGTCTTGCCAGTGAAATGGTCGCGAAGCGAAGGGGCGCAGACCGGTCATGGCTCTGTATCGAAGGAGATTAGACCGCGCTGGCTACCTTGCTCAACCACCTTGTGAATCCATCCACCTCTCCCTATCAAGACCATATGGATACCGGATGGGCCGGCACCTTTCCTGTTCTCCGCGGGGCCTCAACGCACGAAATGGTGAATGCCTTGATCGCATTCGTCAAAGACTCTACTCCTGAGCAGATAAGGGCATGGAACAACTCCTTGCCATTGATACAAGTGCAAGCAGGCAAGGTGCTGGATATACAACCCTTGGCCAAGGACTACTCCGCCATCTTCGAGTACGGCCTCCCACACTCCCTGAAACGCGCGGATGTGATCCTACTGATCTCTGGTGCTGTGCTGGTCGTGGAGCTGAAGGGTGATGGCAACACCGGACAAGCCTATCTGGAACAGGTGGCCGATTATGCACGCCGGATCTACACCAACCATGCACTTTGCGGCGAAGATGGTGTACCCGTTCATGCCTTGGTAGTGAACTACGGAATGCCTGGCAGTGAACGTCGTGATGAATGGCTGACGCTGACCAACGTGGACAACCTGAACAACGAGGTGATCCGATTCGATACGCCGGGCAAGGCGCCGATCACCTTGGACCGATTCCTCGACCAATACAATCACCAGCCTCCTCCGTCGCTCGTGCAAGCGGTGCGGGCCTACTTCAGCGATCAAGCGCTTCCCCGCATCAAGCGCATTGATGAGGTGACCAGTGGAGCGCTGAAGGCCGTTGTTGAGGAGATCCACGAGACCCACCGCCAGCAACGGCGCAAGTTGGTCCTGGTGAGCGGGGTGCCCGGCGCAGGCAAAACTTATGTGGGGCTGCAGATCGCACACGAGCATTTTCTCGACGACCTCGCCGAGCCCATGGCGAACGGTGCGAAACCAAGCGCGCCGGCCGTGTTCCTCTCCGGCAACAAGCCTTTGGTGGATGTGCTGCAGTACGAGATGCGCCGGGCCGGTGGTGAAGGCAAGGTGTTCGTGCAGAACGTAAAGGATTTCGTCAAACGCTACTCCAACAAAAAGTCCATTGCGCCACCACATCACGTACTGATCTTCGATGAAGCCCAGCGCGCGTGGGACTCTCGCCGTGTGCAACACAAACACAAGGATCCGAAGGCGATCTCGGAGCCCGCTTCATTCATCCAGTTCGCAGATCGTATCCCTGGGTGGTCGGT
>JAGQPF010000415.1 GCA_020426845.1 Planctomycetales bacterium | reverse complement strand
CGTCCGAAGAACCCCGACAAAAAAGAACTGGGGGAGCCAACAATACGAAAACTGGCCAGCTCTGAGCGAAAAATGCTGGCTCAGCATACCCAGGCGGCAGCCGCGTAAAATGCTTCACAGCGTTGCCCGACAGGGGCGACAGAAGTTGGCCCCGAGCGTGAGCTCGGGGAATCGCGTACCGGGTGTGAAGCCCCGGCAGCTCGGGGAACCTGGCCCTCACGGGCAAATTCGTAAAAATCCGTCGGCACCTCGGATTCACTCATTGACATGTCGCGAGGTTACGATATATTTATCGTGAGGCGACGGGCGGAAGGGATGTAGCCAAGTGACCGTTGATTCGCGGACTTGTGCACTTTTCACCACCAACCCCTCGTTTTCATCGGCTCGGATATATCGTAAAATCGAGATACGACGAGATGAGTGCCCGCCCGCTGGAGGGGTGGCGGCACGCAACGTGCAGCTTAGTTCGTCGTCGGCTCAAGCCCTTTGGCACACTCGGAGGAATGAGATGTACCTGCAACGCTATTACCTCGAATGTCTGTCCCACGCGTCCTACCTGGTGGCGGACGAAAAGACCAAGGTGGCGGCGGTGATCGACCCGCAGCGAGACGTGGACATCTACCTGGAGGACGCCAAAGCACACGGCTTCGAGATTCGCCACGTGCTATTGACGCACTTCCACGCCGACTTCGTCGCCGGCCACATCGAACTGCGCGACCGCGTCGGCGCCAAAATCTATCTGGGCGCCAAAGCCGAGGCCGAGTTCGCCTTTGAGGCGATGGCTGACGGCGACAAGATCGAATTCGGCGACGTGCGGCTCGAGGGGCTGGAGACGCCCGGCCACACCCCCGAGGGCCTGACGATCCTGGCCTACGATTTGGCGAAGGACGCCGAGAACCCGTACGCCGCGTTCACCGGCGACACGCTGTTCATTGGCGATGTCGGCCGCCCCGACTTGCTGGCCTCGATCGGCGTCACGGCCGACGAACTGGCCGAGATGCTGTACGACTCGTTGCACCGCAAACTTCGCAGCTTGCCGGACGAGACGCTGGTCTACCCGGCTCACGGCGCCGGCTCAATGTGCGGCAAGGCGCTGAGCGACGAAGCGGTCTCCACGATGGGCGAGCAGCGGCGCTACAACTACGCCTTGCAGCCGATGTCGAAGGAGGAGTTCATCAAACTAGTCGAAGTCGACCAACCCGAGGCGCCCGGCTACTTCCTGCACGACGCGATCCTCAATCGCCGCGAGCGGGCGAGTCTGGACGAGTCGATGAGCTCGATGAAGCCGCTGTCGATCGACGACGTGCTGAAGCTGCAGGCCGAGGGAGCGAGGGTCGTCGACACTCGCGAGGCGACCGAGTTCGCCGGCGCACACCTCAAGGGCGCCATTAATATTCCGATCGACGGCCGGTACGCCACTTGGGCCGGCACCGTGCTGGACAAGGAAACGCCGATTGTGGTGATCGCCGAGTCCGACCGCGTCTCCGAATCGCTGATGCGACTCGGGCGGATCGGGTTCGATCACGCGGCGGGCCATCTGGCCGACGGACTGGACGCGCTGCGCGACCGCCCCGAGCTCGTCGCCACCACGATGCGTGTCCCCGCGCCGGCCGTTCCCGAGCTGGAAGGCAGTCCCGCGATCTTGGATGTCCGCTCGCAAAAGGAGTGGGAGGCGGGCCACATCGAGGGCAGTCTCAACATCCCCCTGAACCGGCTGGCCGAGCGAGTGGGCGAAGTGCCGTCCGAGGGGCAAGTGATCGTGCACTGCGAAGGCGGTTACCGCTCCACGATTGCCGTCAGCCTGCTCCAGGAAATGGGACGAGACAACGTTGTTGAGCTCATCGGAGGCTTCAAAGCATGGGTCAAGTCGGGTTTGCCTTCGACGGCCCCAATTGCCTGACAATCGCCTGACAATCACCTGAAAATCGCCTGCACCTAAAAACTCTCGAGTCGTGACGTAGCGATGAAAGACATTCTTATCCCCTTGTTGCTCCTGGTGGCTTGGTTCGTGCTGAACGCGTGGGTGCTGCCGAAGTTCGGAGTGCCTACGTGAATGAGCGGCACTTGTGCGAGTTCGCACAATCGCACCGAACAACCCGGCGGCCAGGTGTTGCATGGGGAGGATGGGAATCCGGGCGAATCGATGACCGATGAGTCAGACACGCACAATTCCCCCGGGCCTCCGCTGCCGCCGGCAACTGCCGGTTCGCAACGTAGCTCAAACGCCACCACTAACATGGAGGAGAAGCGATGAACGGACCGATCACTCGGCGCACACCAGGGTCGCCTGCGATGGAGGCCCGTCCGATCGTTGACACCGTTGGGCAGCAAGCGTCGTCCACGAGCGACTCGTCTCCGGTCCTTCACCACGACATCGTGATTGTGGGCGGCGGCACGGCGGGAATCACGGTGGCCGCGAGATTGACCAAAGGCTGGGGCAATCGCCGCGATGTCGCCATCATCGAGCCGTCGGACAAGCATTACTATCAGCCGGCTTGGACCTTGGCGGGGGCCGGCACGTTCGACAAGGCGAAGACCGAACGGAACGAAGCCGCAGTGATTCCGGCTCGCGCGACCTGGATTCAGGACGCGGTGGCGGAATTCGATCCCGACCACAATCGGTTGCGTACGGCCAGTGGCCAAGTGATTGAGTACAACCAACTGGTTGTCGCCGCGGGAATTCGCATCCGCTGGGACGCGGTGAAGGGATTGAGCGAGAGCGTGGGACATTACGGCGTCTGCAGCAACTACTCGTTCGAGACCGTGGATAGCACGTGGGACAACATCCGCAATCTCAGCTCCGGCACCGCCGTGTTCACTCAGCCCGCGGGCGCCATCAAGTGCGGCGGGGCTCCGCAGAAGATCTGCTATCTCGCCGAAGACTACTTCCGACGTCACGGCGTGCGGAAGGACATTCGAGTGATTTTCGCGTCGGCCGCGGACAGCATCTTCGCCGTGGAGCCCTACAAGACGACCCTCGAGAACGTCGTGAAGCGGAAGGGCATTGCGACGATGTTTCGCCATGAATTGATCGCGGTCAGCGCCGACACGAACGAGGCGATCTTCCGGAACCTCGACACGGGCGAAGAGGTTTCCGTGCACTTCGACATGCTGCACGTCACGCCGCCGATGGGGCCGCCGGCATTCATCGCCGAAAGCCCACTGGCCGACGAATCCGGCTGGGTGGATGTCGATCGAAACACCTTGCAGCACACTCGCTATGCCAACGTGTTTGCATTGGGCGACTGCGCCAACCTGCCAACGTCCAAAACGGGCGCTGCGATTCGCAAGCAGGCGCCGGTGGCCGTGAAGAATCTGCTGTCCGCCGCCGCAGCGAAGCCGCTGACTGCGAGCTACGATGGCTACACCTCTTGCCCGATTGTGACCGGATACGGCAAACTTGTGCTGGCCGAATTCGATTACGATAAACGGCCGGAGGAGACGTTCCCGTTCGACCAAAGCAAAGAACGCTGGAGCATGTGGATGCTGAAGAAGTACGTCTTGCCGGTGCTCTATTGGAGCGGCATGCTCAAAGGCCGAGCCTGACAACGCGTTGCCAAGTCGCGACTGCTGTCTCGCGACTCGCGAACGACGCCCGTCCGTTCCCATGACGGGCCGCCGAGCAGGACGCCGGAAACTCGTGGCATGAGGACACTGAACGATGAGCGAGCAGTCGAAGAGTGGTTGGTTCGGCGTGATATCGCGCCTGGCCATGGTCACGGGCGGGTTGCTGGCGTTGGTGTTGACCATCGCCTGGTTGTCCGGCATGTTTCAGGAGAAGGTGGAGCCGGGCTGGTCGGAGCGCGGCGTGACTCGGCACACGGACGAGCCGACGGACGAGGTGCACGAGGTCGTCAAGACCTATATGGAGGACGCGGTCGGCACGCTCAAGGCGTCGAGCCGCACGGTGGTGGCGGCCAAGCTGCTTGCGACGATCAAGTCGATTGATGTCTCCGCGGGCGACCAGGTGGAGAAGGGGCAGCAGCTGATCCAGCTGGACGATCAGGAGCTGAAGTCGCGGCTGGAGCAAGCCAAGCAAGCGCATCAAGCCGCGATCGCCAACCGCGAGCAGGCACAGCGCGACTTCGATCGCATCAGCGGGCTCGCCAAGCAGAACGCCGTTTCGCGGGCCGAGGTCGACCAGGCCACACGCAACCTTCGCGTCGCCGAGGCGGAACAGCTGCGGACCAAGGACGCCATTGCCGAGGCGGAGGTGATGCTGTCTTACGCGACGATCTCGGCGGCGAAGAGCGGCCGCATTGTCGACCGGCTCGCGGAGCCGGGTGACATCGCCAAGCCCGGTGAGCCCCTGCTGGTGCTTTATGACGCGACGTCGCTGCGGCTCGAGGCCCCGGTGATGGAGCACCTGGCCGTCAAACTGCAGACCGGTGACACGCTGAACGTCTATGTGGACGCGCTGGAACAGGAATTCTCCGCCACGGTCGACGAAATTGTCCCTCAGGCCGACGCCCCCAGTCGATCGTTTTTGGTCAAGGCCAGCCTGCCTCGCTCCGAGCAGCTCTACGAAGGCATGTTCGGCCGGCTGCGAATTCCGGCCGGCGACCGCCGACATCTTTGTTTGGCGACCGACGCCGTGGTGCGAATCGGCCAGCTCGAGTTTGTCGACGTGGTGCTGCCCGATGAGACGATTGAGCGGCGTCTGGTGAAGACGGGGCAGGGCGGCATGCCGGGGCGCCAGGAAGTGCTGAGCGGCGTGGAGGCCGGCGATCGCGTCCTGCTTCACGCGTCAACGTTGGAGGGAGCCAACCATGAGCAGTGACGCAAACCCGTCATCCGGGGCGGACGACAAGACACCGTTTTTGACTCGCATCGTCGAGATCTTCCTGCGCGGCGACGTCGCCATCATGCTCACGGTGATCTCGCTGTTGCTCGGCGCCGCTTCGCTGGCGCTCACGCCTCGCGAGGAGGAGCCGCAGATCGTCGTGCCGATGGCCGACGTCTTTGTCTCAGCACCCGGCCTCTCTGCCCAGGAGGTGGAGCGGCAGATCACCGACCGGCTCGAGAAGCTGCTCTACCAGATCGACGGCATGGAGTATGTCTATTCGATGTCCCAGCCCGGGCAATGCGTTGTCACGGCTCGCTTCTATGTCGGCGAGGATCGCGAGGACTCGCTGGTCAAGATTTACAACAAGATTAACTCCTCGGTCGACCTGATCCCGCCGGCGGTCAAGTCCTGGGTGATCAAGCCGATCGAGGTGGACGACGTCCCGATCGTGATCGCCAGCCTGTGGTCGGACCAGGTGGAACGCTACGGCGACCATGAGCTGCGACGCATTGCGGAGGAGGTGCAGCACGAGCTGCAAGCCATTCCCAACACGAATCGCGTGGTGGTGGTCGGCGGACGCCCGCGCCGCATTCACGTGGATCTCGACACCCAGCGGCTGGCCGCTCACGAGACGTCGCCGCTGCAGGTCGCGCGGGCGCTTCAGGTGAGCAACGTCAATATGCGCAGCGGCGAGTTCGAGCAGCAGAATTCGCACTTCATTGTCGAGTCGGGCGCGTTCATCAAGAACGTCGACGAGTTGGGCAAGATCGTGGTCAACGTCATCGGCGACCGCCCCGTCTATCTGCAAAACGTGGCCAAGGTGTGGGATGGCCCCGCCGAGCCCGCGGGTTACAGCTGGATCGGCTTTGGCGCCGGCGAGACCGACCACGCCGACAAGCAGGATCTCTACCCTGCCGTGCACATTTCGGTCGCCAAGCGGAAAGGCACCAACGCCGTTTGGGTGGCCAATGCGGTCGAGGAGCGACTGCGTGAGCTGTCGGCCACACACTTCCCCGCCGGCGTGCAGTTTCGCGTGACTCGCGACTACGGCGAGACCGCCAACGACAAAGTCAACGAGCTGGTGGAAGGCCTGGTGGTGGCCGTCCTCACGGTCGTCGGCCTGATCGGGCTCGTGATGGGCTGGCGTCCTGCGCTGGTCATCGCGCTGGCGATTCCGATCTGTTACAGCCTGACGCTGTTCGTCAATCTGCTCGCAGGCTACACCATCAACCGGGTCACGATGTTTGCGCTCATCCTCGCGCTGGGCTTGCTAGTCGACGATCCGATTACCGACGTGGAAAATATCGCCCGCTACTTCACCATGAGAATCCTGCCGCCGCGCGCCTCGGTGCTGCGTGCGGTCCAGGAAGTGCGACCGGCGCTGATTCTCTCCACCTTGGCGATCATCGCCAGCTTCCTGCCGCTGGCGTTCATCACTGGCATGATGGGGCCGTACATGGCGCCAATGGCGCTGAACGTGCCGCTGACTGTCTCCATCTCGACGCTGGTCGCGTTCGTGATCACGCCCTGGCTGGCCATGGTGTCGCTGAAGCAAGTCAGTGGCGAGGAAAGCGAGTACGACCTGACCCGAAGCCCGCTATATCGCCTGTCCCGCGCGTTGCTCACTCCGATTCTGCGCAGCAACGTGATTGCCTGGGGCGTGCTGGGAGCGATTGTGCTGATGCTGATCGGCGCCATGACGTTGCCCGTGATGCGGCGCGTCAGCGTGAAGATGCTGCCCTACGACAACAAGAACGAGTTCCAGATCGTCGTCGACATGCCGGAGGGCACGACGCTGGAGCGGACCGATGTCGTGGCACGGCGGTTGGGGCGATACTTGGGTGGCGTTTCGGAGGTCAAGGACTACGAGATCTTCGTGGGCGAGTCGTCGCCCATGGATTTCAACGGCTTGGTGAGGCACTATTTCCTGCGCACCGGCGCCCATCTCGCGGACATTCGCGTCAACCTGTTGCCCAAGGACTCGCGGGTTCAGCAGTCCCATGAGATCCTGCTTAGGATTCGCAATGAACTGACCGATTTAGGGCAGTCGCTGGGGGCCAACATCAAACTGGTTGAAGTCCCTCCCGGGCCGCCCGTGCTGTCGACCATCACCGCCGAGGTTTACGGCCCTCCCGATCGCACCTACGCCGAACAGATCGCGGTGGCGCGGGCCGTGGAGCGGCGATTGCAGGTGGAGCCAGGTGTCGTCGATGTCGATGTGAGCACCGAAGCGGATCACGTGCGGTTCGTATTCGAGACGGACAAGCCCAAGGCCGCGCTATCGGGCATCTCGACCGAGTCGATTGCCGAGACGATCACCGTAGCGCTCAATGGTTCGCAGGCCACGGTGTTGCATCTGCCGGACGAAGTGGAGCCGTTGGGCATTGATCTGAAGCTGCCTCGCGCCAACCGCTCGGCCATCGACGACCTCGAGGAGGTCTATGTGCGTGGCGAGACGGGGCAGGTCGTCCAACTCGGCGCGCTGGGACGCTTCCGGCAAACCACCGATGACAAGACGATTTATCACAAGAATCTCCAACGCGTGGTGTACGTCTACGCGGAGGTGGCAGGGCGCCCTCCGGCGGATGCGATTGTCGACCTGGAGGCCGATCGCGTGGTCGCAAAGCCCGGTCGGCCGTTCGAGCCGGCGGCTCCATTGGCGACGGACAGTATTCGTCCAGTGGAGTCGCGGTCGTGGGTGCGGCCCGGCGGCGGCGTGGAGTGGTCTGTCCCGGCCGGCTTCACCGTGAACTGGGCGGGCGAAGGCGAGTGGGACATCACGCTTGATGTGTTTCGCGACCTAGGGCTTGCCTTTGGCGCCGCCCTGCTGGGCATCTTCATCATTCTGATGTTTCAGACGGGTTCGCGAACGCTGCCCGTGTTGATCATGTTGGCGATTCCGTTGACGTTGATCGGCATCATGCCGGGCTTCTGGATTCTGAATCTGATCATGAACCAGCCGGTCGGCGGCCATCCAAATCCGGTGTTCTTCACCGCGACCGCGATGATCGGCATGATCGCCTTGGCGGGCATTGTCGTCCGCAACTCCGTGGTGTTGATCGACTTCATCCACATGGCGTTGGAGGAAGGTCACTCGCTCCAGGAGGCGATTATTCGATCCGTGGCGGTTCGCACCCGGCCCATTCTGCTGACGGCCGGCACGACCCTGCTCGCCAACTGGGTCATCACGCTCGATCCGGTCTTTTCCGGTCTGGCCTGGGCGATCATCTTCGGGATTCTGACCTCGACCTTGTTCACGCTGGTTGTGATTCCCGCCACGTACTGGTTGCTGTATCAGAATCGTGCGGGTCACCAGGGCAGTTGACGTCCATTCGGGCGTCCCTCTGGCCATGCGAAGTTCTTGGAGCCTGGCTCGCGCCTCGCGCGGCGCGGCTACAATGGTGGCATTCGACAAACCGTGTTCCTTAGGGAATCGAGCCATGCCCCAACGAATTGAAACGCTGCGCGACGCGGTCAAGGACCTCGAGCGAGAACTAGCGTCGCTTGACAACGTCGACGACGAGACGCGTCAACTTCTGGAGGAAGCTGCGGCGGAGATCGCCGGCGCACTGCATCCTCAGGACATCGAGCACCAGACGCTAATCGAGCGATTCGAGGATGCTCAACAAAGCTACTCGGCGGCGCATCCGGCCGCGGCCACCATGCTTGGCAGGGTCGTCGACGCGCTTCGCCAACTGGGTATCTGAAGCACTTGCTTGTCCCGTCCAAATCAAGCGACGAATTGGGCGCCTCCCACCCTTTATGCTCCCGGTAGCCCGCGAGTTGGCGGCGATGCCAGCTCGGAAGCACCAACCGAATGACCCACGACTCGAGTTGCAGCTATGACCATTACTCGACGCACTTGGCTCCAAAGCTCCGCCATGCTGGCCGCCTCCGCCGCAGTCGCTCGCGGGCCGACAATTTGCGCGGCCGCGGACGGCCCCGAGCCGCTGAAGATTGGCGGCCGCCGCGAACTATTCATCGACAACGCGCTGATCGACAAGTTGGATGGCGCCGAGCAGCGACTACATCAACCGACTCCGCGCGACATCGTGCTGCGGCACGACGAGCCGTGGGAGGGAAGTGGCTCGGGTTATCACAGCATCTTTCAAGATGACGGGCGTTACCGACTTTATTACAAGGCCTGGCACTTGGCAGTTTCGCAAGGCAAAGTCGACACAGCACAGCATCCGTTGTTTTGCTGCTACGCGGAGAGCGACGATGGGATCGCTTGGCGCAAACCCGAACTGGGGCTGCACGAGTTCCAGGGCTCCAAGGCGAACAACATCACGATGGCCAGCGGACCGGTGGGGCCGTTGAATGTCGACGCCGGGCACCCCGCGGTGTTTCGCGACGAGAATCCGGCCGCGCCGGCTGATGCGAAGTACAAGGCGATCTTTCGCTCGTCCAAGCCCAACGGGCTGCTGCCGTTTCAATCGGCCGACGGGCTGCGATGGCGGCCGATGACCGACGAGCCGATCTTGCGAGGGATCGGGGCCTTCGACTCGCAGAACCTCGCCTTCTGGGATCCCAACATCGGGCGTTATCGCGCGTATTGGCGAATCTTCACCGCCGGTGTCACGAACGACCAGCAGTGGAAACCCGGCGGGATTCGCGCGATTCGCACGGCGGTCTCGGACGACTTGGTCCACTGGGAGCCTCACCGCGATTTGACCTACGTCGACTCGCCGCCCCAACAGCTCTACACCAACCAGGTGAAGCCCTACCATCGCGCCCCTCATCTGCTGCTCGGTTTTCCCGCGCGGTATATCGAGCGCGGGTGGTCGCCGTCCATGCACGCGTTGCCCGAGGCCGAGCACCGCCAAATGCGATCTTCCGCGTCGCAGCGTTACGGGATGGCTTTGACCGATAGCCTGCTGATGGCCAGCCGCGATGGTGTCGAGTTCACGCGTTGGAACGAAGCCTTCCTCAGGCCCGGCGGCGAGCGGCCGGGCACTTGGCACTACGGGCATCAATACCTCGCTTGGCATCTGGTGGAGACGGCAAGCGATCTGCCGGGCGCCGCGAACGAGCTATCGCTCTATGCAACCGAGAGCTATTGGACTGGAAAAGGCAGCCACTTGCGGCGATACACGCTGCGGCTCGACGGGTTCGTGTCCGTCTCGGCGGGCGCCCGCGGTGGCGAATTGGTCACGTCTCCCGTGATCTTCGAGGGCGACCAGCTTAGCCTCAACTTCGCCACCTCGGCGGCGGGCACGGTCCGCGTCGAGTTACAGGACGTGGCGGGCAAGCCGCTTGAAAACTTCTCGTTG
Source organism: Planctomycetales bacterium (assembly GCA_020426845.1). GTDB lineage: Bacteria > Planctomycetota > Planctomycetia > Pirellulales > Pirellulaceae > JAGQPF01. The sequence goes on along the minus strand of JAGQPF010000415.1, from coordinate 6,940 downwards.
GCAGACTGCGAGCCGCTGTTCGGAGATACGGTCGACCGCAGCGTTGCTTGGAAGCAGTCGCCCAAGCTCGCCGCAGTTGCGGGCACGCCCGTGCGTTTGCGATTTCGGCTCGAGGATGCCGACCTGTATTCGTTCCGCTTCACGTCCTAACTCGTCCTAACTCCCGCCAGCCGGTTGAAAAAGAACCACTGGCGATCGGAACGTCAACCCAATGCAACTCTGAAAGCTCACTTGCCTTAACCATGAATTCTGCACCTAGTGATTTTCGCGTTGCGCGGCTTGCGTTCCCGTTCTCGCTCTGGTTTTCGCTCTGGTTTGCGGCCGCTTGGTCGACATTGTCGGGGAATGCTTTCGCCCAGCAAGCAAAGAGCGATCGCGAGCCCTACGACGTGGTGGTGTATGGCGGCACGTCGGCGGGCATCACGGCGGCCATTCAAACGGTGCGGATGGGCAAGCGAGTGCTGTTGCTCGAGCCGAGCGGGCACCTCGGCGGCCTGACTTCGAGTGGATTGGGCTGGACCGACACGGGGGACAAACGGGTCATCGGCGGGTTGGCTCGGGAGTTCTATCGCCGCGTCAAGGCGCATTACGATCGTGCCGAAAGTTGGCCATTCGAACAGCGCAGTGAGTACACACGGTATCGCAGCGCCGACGACGCGATGTGGACGTTCGAGCCGCGCGTCGCCTCGCAAATCTTTGCCGACCTGCTGCGTGAACACGGGATCGAGCCGCTGCTGCATCAACGCCTCGAACGGTCCAAGCCCGGCGCCGTTGTGAAGCGCGGCGCCACCATTGAGTCCATTCAACTCGAGAGCGGTCGTCGCGTCGCTGGCCGGATGTTTATCGACGCCACCTATGAGGGCGACTTGATGGCGGCCGCGGGCGTCCAGTATGCCGTCGGCCGCGAGCCGAACTCGCAATATGGAGAACGGCTTAACGGTGTGCAGCGCAAGATGAATCGCCATAACCACCGATTCGTTGCCCCGGTCGATCCCTATCGGACGCCCGGCGATGCTCAAAGCGGCCTGCTGCCGGGGATTGAGCCGGCCATCGCCCCGGAAGGGTCGGGAGACCGACGGATTCAGGCATATTGCTTTCGCATGTGCCTCACCAACGCGGCCGCCAATCGGGTCGCCTTTGCGAAGCCCAATGGCTACGACGAGCAAGCGTACGAGCTGTTGCTGCGCACGCTCGAGGCCGGTGACCTGCGCGTGCCGATGAGCAACGGCATGCTTCCGAATCGCAAGACCGACACCAACAACAACTATGCCGTGTCGACCGACTACATCGGCATGAACTACGACTACCCCGAAGCGTCCTACCAACGGCGAGAGGAGATTGTCGCCGCTCACCTTCGCTATCAGCAGGGCTTGATGTGGACACTTGCCAACCATCCGCGAGTCCCCGCGTCCGTGCGGCAAGAGGTCTCGCAGTGGGGGCTGTCCAAGGACGAATTTGTCGACACCGGGCATTGGCCCCCGCAGATCTATGTTCGTGAGGCGCGGCGGATGCGAGGTCAGTACGTGATGACCGAGGCGGACTGCCTGCGTACCAAGGTCTGTGACGATCCGATCGGACTCGGGTCGTACAACATGGACTCCCACAATGTGCAGCGATTTGTGACAGAGACCGGTCACGTCCAGAACGAAGGCGACGTGCAGGAGTCGCCTGGCGGCGCCTACTTGATCAGCCGGCGAGCGATCACGCCGCCGGCCGACGAGGCCTCCAACCTCTTGGTCCCGGTGGCGCTGTCCGCCTCGCACATTGCCTATGGGTCGATTCGCATGGAGCCCGTGTTTATGATCCTCGGTCAATCGGCGGCGACATTGTGCGTGCAGGCGATTGCGGGTGGCACGAGCGTCCAGGACGCGCCCTATGCGGAACTTCGCAAGCGGCTGCTCGAGGACCATCAGTCGATCGAATTGCCGCCGGGCTCCAAGCCGAAGCGGATTTGGTCAGCGGACCAACTCCCGGGCATTGTGGTCGACGATGCAGATGCCGTGCTCAGCGAGGGCTGGTCCCCCAGTTCGTCTTCCACGGATTACCTGGGCCGAGAATACCTGCACGACGGCGACCAGCGAAACGGCAAGGAGCACGCCACCTTTCGGGCGAAGCTGAAGCCCGGCGAGTACGAAGTGCGTCTGCTCTACCCCGCTCACTCGAATCGCTCCTCGCGCACCCCCGTCACCATCCGGCACGCTCGAGGCACGGCCAGGCAACTGGTCAATCAACGCAAAAGCGCGACGGAAGCCGGAACGCTGCCGATGACGGTACTAGGCCGATTTACGTTCGGTGAGCAAGGTGAAGTGACGGTCGCCAACTCCGACACCAACGGGTATGTGGTTGTCGATGGCGTGCAATTCCTGCCGGTCAAGCAGTAAGCCTCTCGAGATTGACGAGATTGACGCTCCTGTCTTCCTTAGTAAGCCGGCAACTCGATGAGAGCGGCTGGCTGCTGCAAAGGCTGCTGCATTGGCTGGAGAAGGGGAAGCGGCTTCGTCGTCAGCTCGTCCAACTTTTTGAGCAGACGATCGACGTCTCGATGCACCCGGCCGGTTTGCGTCACCACCAGGGCGCCGCGATAGATATCAAGCGAGGCGCCTTCTTGCCATGGTTGCGCACCACAACTGGCCTCAATGAGTTTCATCAGCCGCTCTTCGTCGTGGCTCGGGGCAGCGCCGAGTGCGCCTGAAATAAGCGACTGGACCGGATAGACTCGAGTCTCAAACTTCGACGCGGCAACCCGGGGCGTGGTAATCACAATCACCCCGTCGCGAATGTACCAGCTCAAACCATGGTGGTCGGTTAAGAGATCCAGGCCCGTCTCGAGCGATATTTTGCGGATTTGAATCGTAATCTCGGCATCGAGGCTCACGCCGAGATCTTCGATTGCCTGCCGATCGAGATGGTACGGTAGATCGTAGTCTTCGGAGAGTTGCGCGCACAGCTGATCCAGCGGCATCCGGACGAACTCGAGTCTCATTTCTTGGGCCAGCTTCGATTCGGTGGCTGCGGTTCTTTCCCGCGCCGTGAGAGGACTCGTATTCAGGCCTCGGCGCGGTTGGCCGCCAGGCGGTGTAGTCAGACCCGGAGCGGCGAGGCGGGGCGTTTGTCGTGTCGCAGGCAGTTGCTGACCAACTTCCTCGCCACGCCGCGTCGCAAACGGGTTGTCACGATTCGCGGCGGGTTCGGTATCGGGCAATTGCAGCTTGGGTTTCGAGGCAAATGGATTGCCTTCGTCGGGGCTCCTGGTAGCCGTGTCACCGAGGGCTGTTCCGGGAGCCTGCGGGGCGAGATCGAAAGGGGGCTTTGGCTGGCCCGGCGGCGGATCTGCCAGGACGCCCTGGTTCCGCAACAGGCTGACACCTAACAACGCCAACACGATCACGCCGAATTCCAAAGTCGACTTCATTTCCGCTCCTTGTTGGCAACTTGAAAAGGTAACCCGAAGCGTAAGCGAGGGATCACTGCAAAGGTAACCCGCAGCGTAAGCGAGGGATCAAAGCAAGGAAACCCGAAGCGTAAGCGAGGGAGCAAAGCAATAATCAGGGATCGAATTCGATTTGAATTGCGCCGGCATCTCGATTCGATCCCTCGCTTACGCTTCGGGTTTCCTTTTGAAATGGTAGCTCGATTCGAGCTCAGTGCTAATGAATCAGCCCATCCCAGCATGTGTTGGTCGCCATGTTGGGCTCTCCGGCGACTTCCGGGTGACCACAGAATCCCATATTGGAGAGGCATCCGTCAAGAAATCGCCTCCCTTAACCACCTTGGCGCGAGCACATTGCTGCAATCTGAGCAATATCGGAATCTTGCCACATGCCAACGAAGCCTGCACTGCCGTGGCGCCTATTTCTTCTGGGCGGGGCCGCTGGGCGCGAGTTTCGCAAAGTCCCAGGACTGCAACAACCGTCCGGTGTCCGCGGCCTCGAAACGAATGGACTGAATGTCAACTGGCTTTGAGGCGGCGGGCAGGTAAATTCGCACGGTTCCCAACCGTCCCGAGACAGGCAGGTTCACCGTTACGTCGTGCCAGGCGCCGTCCGCAGGCAATCGAAAATCGACCGATTGGCCGTTGTCGGGGAAGCTCTCCTGGCCGGCGGTCTTCCAAAGCAACTTGCCCGCGCCGCCCTCGCCTCCGCGCAGTCTTAGCTTGGCGACGACTTGGCCGTTGTGCTTGACGCGAGCGGTGCCGAGGAACGGTTGACGCCCGTTTTCTCCGGTGACTCGCATTGCGCCGGCGGTCAAATCTAACTGACAGAAACGTGGCACAAGCCCGTCAGCGCCGCTCCGAAGTGGATCCGCGGCGTTGGCAGAGGGCTTGTAGTCGGGGTTGGGCCGCGGGGCCAGCGCGCCGGTCTCCCGGATGAATTCATCGAGCAGCCCGTCCAAGTGCGCAACCTTTTCGGGCATCTTCGTTGCCAAGTTCGCCGTCTCACCAATGTCCGTCCGCAGGTTGTACAGCTCGCGGGTTTCCGGGTAGCTGGCGTGCGGTTCGAATTTGCGAATAAGCTTCCAGTCACCCTCGCGAACCGAGGCGGCGGGAACTAAGTGCGGGAACCATGTGAAGTAGACGTTGCGTGTCCACGGTGCCGACTGCGTCAGCACCGGCACGAGCGAAAGCCCGTCGACGACCTGATGCTCGGGCGGCTTCAGTCGCAGCGCGTCGAGCACGGTGGGGAAGAGGTCGATTGCGCCGACGATGGCGTCGCTGGTCGACGCGGGCTTGACGCGTCCCGGCCAACGGATCATCAACGGCACACGCTGCCCGCCCTCGTAAATCCGGCCCTTGCCTTCGCGGAGCGGCGCATTGTTCGTGGGCGGCTCCGGCCCCGCCCACTTGCGCCAGTCTTGCATCATCACACTGCGGGCGACCGCGGCTCGCTCTGTCTTGGGCTCGCCCGGAACGTTGCTATGGGTGTTGCCGCCGTTGTCCGAAAAGAAAATGAACAATGTGTTCTCGGTCAGCTTGAGCTCGTCCAACTTGTCGAGCACTCGTCCGAGGCTGTCGTCCACGCTCTTGAGCATCGATGCCATGATCGGATTGCGTTGCTTCCCTCGCGGGTCCTCTCGCTTGGCAAACTGCTCCGTGTAACTTGGCTTGTGCCCCCACGGGCCATGCACCCCATACTGCCACAGATTCAGATAAAACGGCTCATCGCGATGCTGCTCGATAAACTTGATTGCCTCGTCGGTCAGCCGATCCGTGATGTACTCGCCCTCCGGGCCGTCCGTGATGTTGCCGACGCGATGTCGTCCGCCGGGCGTTCCGTCCTTCGAGACGCCATACGGTGAGAAGTAGCTCGGCGGACCGGGATCGGGAGCGCAGTGCCACGTGGTTTCGAAGCCCTGCCGGTTGGGCCAGTGCTCGGGACTCAAGCCCAGATGCCACTTGCCGAAATGCCCCGTGCGATAGCCCGCGGACTTCAACACTTCGGCGAGTGTGATCAGCTCCGGGTCGAGATAGTTCTGGCTGTTGGCGTACAGCAGACGCCGATTCGCCGGCGCCTTGTCAGGATACGGCGAGGTTCCAGCTGCGGCCGCCGGTTGGTGCCCGGAGGCGCTGGTCACGCGATGCCGCGCAGAGTGCTGTCCGGTGAGGATCGTGGCGCGCGTGGGTGAGCAAAGCGGCACGGCATAGGCGTTGGTGAATCGCATCGCCTGCGCCGCCAACCGCTCCATCGAGGGCGTCTCGTAGTATTGAGAGCCATAGGGCGTCGAATCCATCCAGCCCATGTCGTCAACCAAAAACAACACGACGTTGGGCGGACGCTGTTGGCTCCAGCCCGATTGGCAACAGAGCAACAGGCAGGCAATGCAAAGCAATCGCGACGGTCGGTTCATGGAATAGCCTTGGCAAAAGGGATGATGGGCCTGATTGTAATTGAGGCCCGAACGCCGCCAAAGCCGCGTTCGTGCCTCCTTGGTTGCCACGATGAAACGACTTGGCAAAAACGCTGTCGCGTCGATCGACGGCTGGGCGACTGACTCCGCGATTCGAAGTTTTCGCTGACTGCAACCGGTTTCGGGGACCAAACGGCTGCGGTGTCGCTGAAAATGGTCCGGCACTACCGGGGGAAAGGAATTTGGGAAAGGAACTTGAGGAAAGGAATTTGAGGAAAGGAATTTGAGACAGTCTTAGCCGGAAAACCGGAAAGCAAAATCCGCCCTCGACCTGTGCTGTGAGGTTGGGGAGGCAGCGAGCCTGTGGCGGCTTGCGATTGATAGGTGGTCAGGTCGCCCGTCGCCGAATCGACTCCTGCCGTCGTATTGGCGGCAACCGCCGCCGACAAGCCGCCCGCGTGCTGGGAGTGCAGCGCGGCGACATAACCGTTTTCCGCCTCGACTTGGGCCACCTGGCGATCGGCCAATTTGCCGGCTTAGTCTGCCTTGAATGCGTTCTTTGGCCAACAAACAACGTCTGAGCAACTCCTCTCTCAACGACGGCGCCGCAGTCGACGTCAACCACAGCGGCTCCGCCAGACGACGCCGCATTCTCTTGGCATCGCCGCTTGCGTGGGTTCTGGTGGTGTTCCTGGGTCCGTGTCGGCGGCCGTTGCCGCCAATACGACGGCGGGAGTCGATTCGGCGACGGAAAAGGAATTTGAGACGAAAAGGAATTTGAGACAGTCTTAGCCGGAAAATCGGAAGGCGAAATCGGCCCGCGACTTGTGTTGTGAGATTGGGGGAGGCAGCGAGCCTGGCGAAGATAATTGCGTGGGAGCCGGCTCTTTGAAAGGTTGTTCGCGCAGAGTTGGGCCGGGGCGGGCTCGGAATGGCTCGCGATTTGGAGAGGAATTCGCCATTGACTGACGCAACTGTGTCAGTTACTCTGTGGAGGCGGTGGGTTGCCTCGCGGTGAAGGCTCCAGCAGGCGCGCAAGGTGGGGCGAAAGTGTGGTGGCGATCCCGCGGAGCCATCGGTTGAAGTCACGCAAGCG
>JAGQPF010000414.1 GCA_020426845.1 Planctomycetales bacterium | reverse complement strand
GTAGTCACGCACCTGCGTGCGGATGACAGTTCCCTGCCCATCGTCGTGCTCGAAAGTCGTCTGGCCGATGGTTGCCGGCACTGAAACCTCGTTGCCGTCGCGGGCGTAGACCACCGTCTGGGCGGCGCGGGACGTCAGCTGTTCGGCGAGCCACTGCTGGCCTTTTTCGAGCAAGTCGCTCATGCCTTCTTGTCCGTTGGTTGCGGTGGCGCCTGGGTGTGAGTCTGCAGCCGCTGCTCAACGCGACTGGCGAACCACTCCACGGCGGCTCCAGGAACTCGCAACAATGGTCGCCCGACCAGCACGATCACCGCGGCGATGGCGATGGCCCAGGGGAGCCAATCACGACTGGCAGGCGAGTTGGGCGTCGGCGTGTCCGGGGAATCGCCCAGGTCCTCCGGCAGGCTCAGGAACAGCGGATCGCCCGGCGAATCCTGCGGCGGTAGACACCGACCGTCCTCGCAGTCGCCCACTGCCGGTGGCTCGGGCTTGGGGCCAATGGCGACCGGGTCGGAGTACAACAAGATCACGTCGTCCGAACCACCCGTTTCGAGCGGCGTTGTCGGTGGGTTCGGCTGATTAAGGACGCTACGTTCGGCTGTTTCGGTCTTGGTTATGTCCGGTTCAGTATGCTGGACGGGAATCGCGCCCGTTGGAGCGGCCAGCGAAATGCTCTGCTGCTCGCCACGCAGGCCAGCCCACACTTCGTGGTGCGTCATGGCGATGCCGTAGCCGTGCTTCTCTCCACGGCCGTCGAGTCCATGGTCGCCTTCATCGCTCGACCGCCAGGCGACCAACCCCACGATCCGGGGCTCATCACCCTGGACGTCGAACAAGGCCGAGCCGCTCCGCCCGCTCGCTGGTGCCGGCACGAAATGCACCGTGTCGCCACCGCTTGAGTTTCGCCTGAGCGCGAAGCCTTCAAACGCGGTGGGCCAGCGCCCGCTCGCGCACCCGACTGAAAACAACCGCCTATAGTCGGCCTGCTCGTTGGGATCGGCGATGGGCACCACCGGAGGCAGATAACCATCGAGCAGACGTCGTACAATGCGCACGACGGCAATGTCGCGGTACGCCTGCGGAGCGTAGGCCACGACGACCGTTTCGCCGGCGACGGGCCGCGACTGATGGCCATGTCGCCAGAACTCGCATTCGACACGGGTCCCCAGGCGGGTACCGGCTACGTGGGCATTGGTCAGCACGTAGATGTAGTCTTCACTAGATCGAAAGACGACGCCGGTCCCCAAGGAACTGCCGTTGCGAACCCGGACAGTTGCGGCCCGGCACAAGTCGTGCGTGTCGCCAGCTAGCGCGGTCGCACCCAGCGAGGTAGTCGCGAGAACGGTCGCCAATAACACCCTGGCCATGGTTCGGTGTTGACTGGCCTTAAAGCACGTATTGCGTGAAATAAACACACATCGATGTTCGTTAGGCATAGGTTGTCTCCGTCGGAAGGGAAGGAAGGTCCAAGACGCTCTGCAAACCAAAGCGCGAAGCGATTCGCCAGAACAGCTCAGGGTGCTCGGCGCGGAGCCGGTCGAGCGACTTCAGCCGGTTTGGATTCGCCCGCTTCGCGCCCCACACATGGCAGAAATCGACGCCGTTGGTTTGGTCGGTCAGACTTCCGGCCGGTAGCAGATAGGCAGGCTCAAAGCCAAAAGTCTGGTAGCAGAGTTCACCGAAAAAGAGCTGCTCCACGAATAGGTTCCAGGCATGCAGCTCTCGAAATGAGCCTGGCCGCGGTGCAATCCAAGCATCGTAGAATGCGCGAGCCTTGGCACAAT
>JAGQPF010000045.1 GCA_020426845.1 Planctomycetales bacterium | reverse complement strand
TTCGTGGGCGGGGACGAGGTCGAGGAGCAGATGGACGAGCTGCTGAGCGACCTGCGCCGCGGACTGGCCGAGCCAGCGGAGCTCGAGCGGCTGGATGCGGTGGCGCGGTGTGATGCGCGGCTGGACGTGCTGCACTTCGAGCGGGTCATGGAGCCGCTCGAGGAGGATGAATTCCTCGATCCGGGCAGCCTCCTGTTGGTGCTCAAGCAGCTCGCGGAGCTCTGCGACGGCGTCGGCGTCGACCCTCAGTCAGGCACCATCCTTTAACAACCTGCTGGCCGGCCTCCTGCCGGAATTTCATCGTTCGGAGCATGCCACATGTTGGCGAAAGACATCAAACCGGGCACGGTGGTCAACTATCAAGCCGCCCCCGTGCTCATCGAGTCGGTCAGCGTTCAGAGCCCGTCCGCTAGGGGCGCCGCGACACTGTACAAGTATCGCGGGCGAAATCTTGTCACCAAGCAAAAGATCGACATCACGCTCAAGGGCGGCGAGTCGTTGGATCAGGCCGATTTCGAACGCCGCTCCGTCAACATCATGTACAGCGACGCCACGCACATGCACTTGATGGACGAGGAGAATTTCAACCAATACTCACTGGAGCTGGGAGATGTGGAGAGCGAGCTGCGGTTCATCACCGACGGGCTCGCCGGCATTCTGGCGCTGATCTACAACGACGAGTGCGTTGGGCTGCAGCTGCCGACCACTGTCGAGCTCGTGATCGCCGAGTGCGATCCGGGGGTCAAAGGCAACTCGGCCACCGGCCGCACCAAGCCGGCGACGCTCGAAACTGGCTTGATCGTCCATGTCCCCGAATATCTCGCGCAGGGCGAGCGAATCAAAGTTGACACGCGAACCGCGGAATTCCTCTCTCGCGCGTAGGTCGCCAGCGTCATTGCTTAGCGTGGGCGTCCTCGCCCGCGAGCGGCGGTTTGTCTGTTTGATTCGAGATCGTGCGTCGGTCGATGTTGAAGCTGGCGAGTCATGCGTCAACGCCATGTTTTCAACTCGGCAAACGCTTGCACCGGGACCGGGAATGGCAGGACCATGTCACCCTTAGACGGCGATCCTCAGGGCGACACGGCGTCGGATGGAGGCGGCGCCAACAGCCTGATTCCCGGCGAATGGTATTGGATTCGACTCCGTGACCAGTCGCTACGCGCCTATCGCTATTGTGAGCCCGGGCCGCGCCAAGGCACCGCGCACTTCTATGTCGGCAGTCAATTGCAGAAGTTTTCACTGAGCTGCGTCGTCGGCAAGTGCGCCAGTGACTAAGCGACTCGTGTTTCAGGCTGCCAAACCTGTCGTGGTGCATGCCAGCCTGCAACCTGCGGCCAAACCCACAATTATTACAGCATCACAGGCTGGCAGCCTGTGCTACGACGACGCTACACGATGCCCAGCCGGCACAGCGCCAGTCGCACAAATTTGGCGGGGTACCAAGCCACAGCGTAGCCGACGACAAACAACAAGCCGACCTGAGCTGGCTCGACAGGCTTGTGCTCCGAGACCATCCGATAGACCGTGCCGATCGCCAGCAATCCGGAGAGCAGCGCGGGCAGCAGCCAGCGGACAAGGTGATAAGACTCGGACTTGGCCGCCTTGAGTCGTTGCATGTAGGCGTGCAGATTCTCCCCCGTCTCCAGCCACGTGCAATCGCGGTCCTTAACGGGGCCGCATTGGCTGCAGATCGTGCCGGCGCTGTAGAAAAACGGATCCGCAAGGTAATTGGCGCGGATGTTCGACGGCATTTGCGTGGCCGTCTGACATGCCTCGTGCAGGTACACCGTGGGGTGCACCGCCGAGTGCTGCTGAATTTGGGATGTCTCCGGAGCCGGCTGATTGGGCTCGCCAATCAACTGGTCGTCGTCGTCAGATGCGAAGCTGTCCGCTTGCAGGTACTTCGCCGATTCGAGCTCGATCATGGCCGAGGCTTCCGTGGGAGATGGGGCGTCCACGGAAACTATACGGCGCGATCCGCACCCCGGCGGCGAATTCGTAGGGCTAACTGGGGTCTGGTTCCCCGCCAATCGTCACAATCCGCAATCCGTCCACCCGCTTTGCGGACGTGGCGATCAGCGGAGGTAGAACAGGGAGGTCACACCGCGCAGCAGCAGCCCGCCATCGGCCATCGGTACAGGCGAAGCGATGATCGACTCGCCCATGTCATTTTCGGAGAGGATTTGTAGCTGGTCGCCGGAAACATCGGCCACGAACACCACGCCGTCCTCGCGCGGAGCGTAAAGCCTGCCGCCGGCGATCAAGGGCGAGGCATAATAGTTGGCGCGGCTCTTGGGAAGCCGCCCCGTCCACACGTTCTCGCCTGTTTGCGGCGCGATGCATTCGACCTCGCCTTTGTCCCGCACCAGAAATACCTTCCCGTCATAGGCAACGGGTGTCGGCACGAAGGTGCCGATGTCTTGCCGTTGCCAAACGTGGTTGGACTGCGTGACATCCCCCGTGCCCTTGAGGCTGACTCCGTGGAGCCGCGGGATGCCCCGGTCGTTGCGGCCGTAGGCGATGACGGCGACGTCGCCGACGATCACGGGAGTGGCAATGGCGGGCCACAGCTTGTTGCCATCCGGATTGAAATTGCCACAGCTCCAGACCGACTTGCCGTCACTGGCGCGATGGATCGTCAGGTGCTCGGCGCCCCAGACGAGCAGCGACTCCTGTCCCTCGTGCTGAATGACCAGCGGCGTGGTGTAGCCGTGATCGCACTCGACGGGCGTCTGATAGTTGCGGGCCTCTTTCCACGCCATTTCCCCGGTTTGCTTGTCGAAGGCGGCGAGCCACGACTCGCCTTGGTGCATGCGCGCCATGATCACATGTCGACGGGTCAGCACGGGCGACGTGCCATGGTCCCAGAATAAAGTGTCCTTGCCGAAACGCTCAACGAGGTTCGTTTGCCAACGGATCTTCCCGTGAAGATCGACGGCCGCCAACGTGCCGCTCTTGAAGTAGACAAAGACAGACTCGCCGTCAGTCACCGGGGAGGCGTTGCATCCGGAACCATTGCGATGCTTGCCCTGATTCTCGGGGCCAAAGACGGTGTCCCACAAACGTTTGCCGTCCGCATCGATGGCGAGCAATGCGTCCTTTCCCTCGACGGGCGCGGTGACGTAGATGATTTCGTTGTGGACGATCGGTGTCGAGCAACCTTTGCCGGGCAACTCCGTCTTCCAAACGATTGCATCTCCTGTCAGCGAACGCGGGTAGTCGCCGCGCGGTGCGCTTCCGCTGCCGGCTGGCCCGCGCC
>JAGQPF010000044.1 GCA_020426845.1 Planctomycetales bacterium | reverse complement strand
GGAGACACGGAGACACGGAGGATTTTGGGCTTGGGCTGCTTGCCGGCCCGCGGCAAGTTCGTGGACTTAACTCCGTGTCTCTGTGCCTCCGTGAGAGATTAATGAAGCGTGCGTCACGTCTCGGTGGTTGAGCCGTTTGACGGGTGACCACTTCCCGGCATAGTTCTTCCTTGGGTCAGGATGTCTCACGGAGACACGGAGACACGGAGGATTTTGGGCTTCGGGTTCTTGCCGGCTCACGGCGAGTTCGTGGAAGTAACTCCGTGTCTTTGTGCCTCCGTGAGAGATTAATGAAGCGCGATTCACGTGTCGGCGTTAATCATGCGGTGGCGCGTCGACGGAGGGGCGGTGGGGCGTCGCTCGCTGCCAAGCGATTCGCCACGGTGGCTGCCAAATAAAATAGGCCGCCAGCGCCAACAGCGGCGCCGTGAGCGACAGGGGCAGCTGCCAACTCCCCACAGTTGGCACGGTTGGCAAGAATGTCTCCCAATTCATCGCGAAGTGCAGCGCCCAAACGCCGGTACCGACCGCCATGCTCGTGACCGCCGCCCGGCCGTCGCTCGGGGCCGAGTAGAGCCCAATCATCAATGGCACGAACAAGCCAACGAGGGTGAGCAGATACGCTTCCTCCAGCAGCGCGTAGGCGCTCTCGCCAACGTACGCCAGCAACAGGCTGCAGACGGCCACTCCCAGCACGGCGATGCGATTTCCCTGTAGCTGACTGAGGTTGCCCAGGCGGGGGAACACGTTCTGGGCCAGCACACTGGCGGGTGACAGGATGGCGCTGTCAATGGTCGACAGAATTGCCGACAAAACGGCTACCAAGAAGATCACGGCAACCGCCGGATGCAGAAACGCATGGGCGAGCGCGGGCAGAATCTTGGTTTGCACGTCGTCGGGAAACAAGATATTTCCGGCCAGCGCCAGCAGCAACGGGATCATGCCGAATGACAGGTACATGACACCGGCGATCAGACAGGCTCGTCGGGCCGTCCGCTCGCTGCGGGCCGCGAACACCCGCTGCATCAGATCCTGGCCCGGCAAGTTTCCCAAGGCGCCGATCGCGAACACCCCGAGCCAGCCGACCAGCTTCGTCGCGTCCGTCGTGGGAATCACCACCAGCATCCTCGGATCGACCTCCGCGCGAAAGCGATCGGCTCCCGCCCAGAAGCTGCCGCTGCCCAGTTCCAAGAGCACGACGACCGCGAGCACGATCAGCCCGCCCAGCACGAGCGAGATCTGCACGGCGTCGGTGAGGGTCACGGACCACATGCCGCCCATCAGTGTGTAGCCCGTGCCGACAATCGCCACCAGCAACAGCCCCCAGCCCGGCGGAATGTCGAAAAACAGCTGCAGCACCTCGGCCAAGGCCGTGAACTGCGCCGCAATCCAGCCAAAGTAGCTGGGGACGAGGATCAGCGAGGACAGCATCTCGGCCGAGGAGCCGAATTTGCGCCGGAAGAAATCGGGGACCGTCAACAACTGCATTCGCCACATCGGGCCGGCGACCAACAAGCCTGCGATTAACAGGCAGACGCCGGCCCCGAACGGATCCAATGCGCCACGCTCCAGCCCGCCGTCCCGCACCTCGTCGGCTGCGGTCAACATCGTGCCTGCTCCGAACCAGGTCGCCAACAGCGTCATCCAGGCCAGAGACAAGGGCAGCCGCCGTCCGGCCACCAAAAAATCCTCGACGTTGTGCACCTTTCGCTCGGCGATGTAGCCAATGACATACATCACCGCCAAATAGACCAGCATCGAGCTGCCGAGCAGCCACTTGAGGGAAGGGTCAATTTCCAAAGTGTCATCCAGAAATCAACGAGGGACGCGAGTTGCCGAAGTCGTGGGCCGTCGTGCGAACATCTTGGCGAGGTATTGCCGAAGGAAGACTTTACGGTTGTTGCGGTTCTGTCGGCAAGTGGGCAAACGCCCGCGAATTGGCGAATTGGCGAATGCGACCGCTGGGCGTCACGCTGCCCGCAGGGCATGGCCCGGGGCCGGTAGGCGTCGCTTTCCGGAGTGCGTTGTGCACAAAGCCTGGAATCGGGATAATTCAAGCATGTTCGACTGGATCAAATCGGTGCTCGCGTCCTCGGGAACCAAGCCCGCGCTTCCGCCGGAGCTGCGGCTATTGTTGGAGGAGACGCTGGATGAGTGTGAGTCGATGTATCGCTCGGCCGCTCGGATCGCCGTCGCCGAGTGCCCACAGTTGACGGGCGACGCCGGCGCCTTCGCTCGGCGCATGCACGACTTGCACCGGGGACTGATGGTCAAGCTCGTCATGGAGGTGGCCGCGGCGGATCGCTTGTGGCACGCCGCCGAACGAGAGGCTGCCCAAGTCGTCCTGCGACATGCCTGGGGAGCCGAAGTCGACGACTCGGCGTTGGGCAACGCGATTCGCAACATGACTCGCCACGCCGAGACACTGCAGTGGAGCTCCCTGTTGGAGCCGTTTGTCAAACTTCCGCCCCTGCAGTCGCAACTGCCCGAAGTGGTGGCACTGGCCATGCGGGTCGCCAATGTGGTCGCCAAAGCGGACGGCGACATTCAACCCGAAGAGGTCCAAGTGCTCAAGCGACTCCGCACCCAACTGGAGTCGCTGGCTCGCAGTGTGCCGCTGAGCGTCGCTGTTGGCGCCACGCAACGACATGGCGCCGCCAGTCAGCCGGGCGTCGCCAAGGCGCAGGCCGTGGCGGTCGAGCAACAACAACAGGCCTCGCCGGCCACCAAGCCGCCAACCCCTCCCCCGCTGACGGCCGAACAAAGGCAGCGCGAACTGGAGTGCGGCTTGCAAGAGCTGGACGCGCTAATCGGGCTGGACACGGTCAAGCACGAAATTCGCGAGCTGGCGAACTTCGTCAAGGTGCAGGCCTATCGCAGGGAACATCAACTGCTCACCTCGCCCCTCAGCTTGCACACGGTGTTCGAGGGCAATCCGGGGACCGGAAAGACGACGGTGGCGCGCATCTTCGGCCGCATTCTGCTGGGGCTGGGGATGCTGGAGCGGGGGCATACCATCGAGACGGATCGCTCGGGGCTGGTGGCGGAGTTTGCCGGGCAGACCGGCCCTCGCACGCACCAGCGCATCGATGAGGCGATGCATGGCGTGCTGTTTATCGACGAAGCGTACAGTTTGGTCTCGGAACGAGGCGACGATCCCTACGGCACCGAGGCGATCCAGACGCTCTTGAAACGCATGGAGGACGATCGTGAGCAATTGACGGTCGTGCTGGCCGGCTATCCGAGTCCCATGCGGCGGTTGCTACAGTCGAATCCGGGACTCTCGTCGCGATTTCAACGCTGCCTGCGCTTCCCCGACTACACCGCGCTTGAGCTGCTAAAGATCTTTCGATCGCTGTGCCAAAAGAGTCACTACCGATTGACGTCCGCCGCGAAGCGAAAGCTGCACGACACGTTTCAGCAGTTGATTGATGAAAAAGATGAGCACTTCGGCAACGGCCGGCTTGCTCGCAACGCCTTCGAGTCCGCGATTCGTCGACAGGCGACTCGCCTGATCTCCATCGCCCCGATCACTCGCGAGCTGCTGACGACACTTGAGGCCGACGACATCGAGTAGTTGCCGCGGATGGCCGCGTGATCGCTTGGCATCTAAACTTCTCACGCAAAGTCGCAAAGTCGCAAAGAAGGAATAAGGTAGTGCCCTGACAACCGCCATCAACTTGCGAAAGGTCATTTTCGACCATGGCGGCACTCCAGCCCATCACTCCACCTATTCACTCCACCCATTCGTCCCTTTGCGTCTTTGCGACTTTGCGTGCCCATTCGAACCCGGCGAGCAGCTCGTCCTCGCCCGTGCGGAACTGCGCAACCGCATAGCGCCGGCCGAGGCACTATTCCGCGTAGTTTGATCGAGCCGCGCGTGATGGCTACCGCGGTTTCCAGCGAGCCGTGAGCTCCGCCCAGGTGGGCGCATCGAGAGTCGATATTTCCTGGAGCGCGGGCATCCGCTGCACCACTTGTTCAAACAGGTCGGCTGTCGTCTCGCCAATTTGCCACAATGCGTGTCGGAAGTCCGCACGACGAGCGAGCTCCACCATGTCCGCATAGGACAATCCCCCGGCGGTTCGGCGAAGCTCTTGATCGCACTCCCAACCGTTGGGCGTCCGAGTCAACGCGTACTGTTTGAGCAGTCGCGGGTTGCGAACTAGCTGATAGCGACGGTTCTCGGCAAGCACGCGATGCAGCAGCGGCTCGTCCCGGGGCGTCCAGGCATGCGGGAACTGCGCGGCCAGCAGTCCGCGCGGCCGACCCACGCGCATGTAGTGCAACTGCGCGGGCTCGACGGGTGCTCGAGCGAGGTCGTCCAACAGCGCGGGCCAGTTGAGTTGCAACTCTGTACGACCGACTTCATGAAACGTGACCAGGTCTTGAATGGGCCGGTTCGCCGCCGTGTACGTGCCATCGAGCAGTTTGAGCGTCACACCGGGGCGGATCGACTTGATCAAACTGTCGCCGACGATGTGGGCCAGCCAACCGAACAGGTACGCCAGCTGCCGCTCGCCGGGGCCGAACAGATCGATCGCGTCCTGCATCGCCAGGGCGACGTAATCCGGGAGATGGTCCCAGGGCAGCGTGTGCTCGCGGTCCGCCGGGCTCCAACCGAAGACCAGATGCGCACGACCATAGAACAGGCGATGAATCTCGCGAGGTCGCAGTTGGCGGTCCTCAAACGAGAGCGACCACGGCTTGACGGTGCCGCCGGTGATCGGGCTGCGTTCAAGCGGCGCCGTGCCGTATCCGACCTCTTGCCCCGTATCGACACAAACCGCCTCGGGCATGGTCTGC
>JAGQPF010000413.1 GCA_020426845.1 Planctomycetales bacterium | reverse complement strand
TGGAACGCTCCTCGCGATGTGCCCTCCTATTGGGACGTAAGCACCGGAGAGAATGTTCTCTGGTCCGTCCCGTTGGGCACGCAAACGTACCCGTCGCCCGTCAGTCATGGCGGCAAGGTCTTTATCGGGACCAACAATGCGGCCAACTACGTCAAGCGTTACGCCGGTCAGGACTTGGGCGTGCTGCTTTGTTTTGACGCGGCCTCCGGCAAGTTTCTCTGGCAGCACTCCAATCCCAAGCTCGCCGAGGGCAGGGTGTACGACTGGCCGATGCAGGGGGTTTGCACGGAGCCTGTCGCCGAGGGTGACCGGCTCTGGTACATCAGCAACCGCGCGGAGCTCTGTTGCCTGGACACTGAAGGGTTTCGCGACGGCAAAAATGACGGGGATACAAGCGAGCCGTATGCTACCCTGCGCGATGCCGACGTCGTTTGGAAACGAGACCTGATTGCCGACTTCGGCGTGAGCCCCCACAACATGAGTTGCGGCGAGTGCATCTTGCTCGACCGATACCTGTTTTTCGTCGCGCCCAATGGAGTGGATGAGTCGCATGTCAACTTGCCGGCGCCCAATGCGCCGGCGTTTCTTTGTCTGGACAAGCAAACCGGCAAGTTGATTTGGCAGGACAATTCTCCGTCGCCGTTTTTGCTTCACGGCCAATGGGGCACACCAATTGCCGCTCGGCTGGGCGGAGTTCAACAGGTGATTTTCCCCGGGGGCGACGGCTGGCTGTACAGTTTTCAAGCGCGACCCGACCAGCAAGGGAAGCCACAACTGCTTTGGAAGTTCGACTGCAACTCCAAGGCTTCGGTCTGGCGATTCGGCGGAAAAGCCACCCGCTGCAACTTGATTCAACAGCCGACCGTTCACCAAGGCAAGGTGCTGGCGGCATTGGGACAGGACCCCGAGCATGGCGAGGGGCCGGGCAGGCTCGTCTGCATCGACCCCACTCGTCGCGGTGATGTCAGCGCGGAGTTGGTGGTTGGCGCCGACGGTGCGCCCGCTCCGCGCCGCCGCACTGGCATCGTCCAGCCGGGGGAGAAGGTCGTCGCCAATCCGAACTCGGCCTTGATCTGGGACTACACGGGGCTGGTAAATCAAACCGCGGTCCCCTGGAAGTTCGGCAACAACCGTGTGCGCCGCTCGAGAGCCAAGCCAGAGCCGGAGGCCGACGCTGCCGCTGGTGGCACGATGGTCGTTGTGCCGCATGGCGGCGATGTGATGCATCGCACGATCTCGCGAGTGGTAGCGAAGGGAGACTTGCTGATCGCTTCCGACGCAGCCGGTTTTGTCCATTGTCTCGACGTGCGCTCCGGCAGAGTCCATTGGGTTCACGACATGTGGGCTGCCATCTGGGGCTCTCCGGTGATCGCGGGGTCAAAAGTGTATCTCGGCACGGAAGATGGCATCGTCGGCATTTTTGAGCTGTCGGCCGATCGCGACGCCGCCTTGCCCCACGGGGCGCCGATAGCGGAGTTGGAGATGCCGGCCCCCATCTACTCCTCACCGGTTGTCGACAGAGACGCGCTGCTTATCTCAACTCGTGATCGGCTCTACGCGATTCGCGCCGGCAAGCCTTGACCAACGCATGCCCTCGCCAGCAATACCGTTGGCGACAGTTCTAACGATACGAACGGTCCGCTCAAGCTGACCGGTTACGGAATCTCGTGAAACGCTGCAGTCATTGCGTGAATCACGCCGAAGCGATGAAGGGCATGTTTCACGGACCGGCGTTCTGCTCCACGGACCGGAGTTCATTTGAATTCCCATTGGTCTGTCATGCGAAAGCGGCGCGCGATTCCAAGCTACCGGCGGATGTGGGGAACGCCCCGTCCGGGTGTGCTGCGCGCCGACGCGTCGAGCGCCGAACTGGTGTCCAGGATTCGCGCACGAGCCGAGCGGCTCGTCGAGCGCCCAACGCAACAACTGCGGCACGAGGCAGATGAGCTGCGGCGCCGAGTGCGCTGCGACGCGAATTTGTGCGAGTCCGACGTCGTCATCGCTGCGTTTGCGCTGATGTCCGAGGCGTTGCGCCGCGAACTTGGCTTGCACTACTACGACGAGCAGTTGCTGGCTGGGCTGGTGCTCGCCGCCGGCGCCATTGCGGAAGTGCAAACAGGCGAGGGCAAGACGATCATCGCTGCGCTGCCGGCGTTTTTGCACTCGCTCGGCGGCCGCGGCGTGCATGTCGCCACGACCAATGAATACCTCTCGCGCCGGGACTGGGAGTTATTGCGCGACGCCTACGGAATGCTGGGCGCCACGGCAGGGCTCGTCGCGCCACAGGCTCCCGCCCACGAGAAGCAAGCAGCCTATGCGTGCGACATCACCTATGCCCCGGGCTACGAGATCGGTTTCGACTTCCTTCGCGACCAACTGGCCAGGCGAAGCCAACAGATTTCGCCGTTAGGATGGCGGCACCAACAACAATTGGGCGGAGGGCGCACAGAGACATTGCCTCAGTTGCAACGCGGGCACGCATTCCTCGTTGTGGACGAGGCCGACAGCGTGTTGGTCGACGAGGCGACGATGCCGCTGATTCTAAGTGGCGTGGAAAGCTCCGCTCACACGGAGGCGGGAGCCTGCCGAGCTGCGGCCGAGCTTGCCGATGCCCTCACACCGGATGTTGACTTTTGCATCGACATCCGGACAAAGTGCATTCGTTTCACGGAAGTCGGTTGGGAGCGAATCCACCAACGCATTCCGCAGGGACGGCTGGCACGCTCTTGGGCGCTGACCGTCGAGAACGCGTTGCGGGCCAGTCGGCTGCTGCGACGTGACGTCGACTATGTCATCGCCGACGGCGCCGTCGTGTTGGTGGATCAACACACCGGCCGCCTGCATGAAGAGCGGACCTGGCGCGCGGGGCTTCACCAAGCCGTGGAGGTGCGCGAGGGCCTGACGCCGACTCCGGAAAGATCCACGTTGGCGCGGATCTCGCGTCAGAAGTACTGCCGCCGCTATCGCAGCATGTGCGGCATGACCGGCACGGCCTCCGGCGCCGAACGCGAGCTGCTGGAAATCTACCGATTGCCCGTGGTCCAAATACCCACGCATCGGCCGTGCCGCCGGGTCGAAGAGCCGGGGCGATTCTTCGCCACCGTCGAGCAAAAACTACAAGCCATCGCGAAAGACGTCGAGGAGCGAGTCGCTCGTGGGCGAGCGGTGTTGGTGGGTGCTTCAACCATTGAGAACAGCCGTCGCATCTCGACGCACTTGTCCGCGCAACGAGTCCGGCACTCCGTGCTGAACGGCGTGCAGGACGAAGCGGAGGCCGAGTTGGTCGCGTTGGCGGGGCAGCCACGCCGAGTGACGGTCGCCACGAACATGGCAGGCCGTGGAACCGACATTGTGCTCGCCGAGGAAGTGCTCGCGTCGGGCGGCCTGCACGTTGTCGGCGCCGAGTTTCACCGTTCGACGCGCGTCGACCGCCAATTGGCAGGACGCGCTGCACGGCAGGGAGACCCGGGATCCTATCAAGGGTTCGCCAGCGCCGAGGACTCGCTGCTAGTGGAAAACGCTCCCGCGCTCGCCCGCGCGATCCGCCAGCGGGCGGGGGCGGAGGGCGAGTGCCGGCGCGATTGGACTCACGCTGTGCGGCAGCTGCAATGCCAACTGGAGCAACGTGATCGAAGCAAACGACGCCAGCTCGTCGCTCGCGATCGCTGGCTCGAATCCGCGCAGGAAACGCTGGCAAGAATGGCCTGATCCACCTTCCTGCCTGCCGATCGACTCACGTCCGCCAAAACTGCAACAACTCGGTGGCATCAAAAACACACTGAACGAGGCCGATTCATCATGTGCACTACGCTGAAATCCACTGTCATCTCACTTCTGTGCTGTGCCACGGCGCACGCCGTCGAGTTCGAATCCTTTACCGAGCCGCTTCACACAATCGAAGCGGCGGTCGGCGAGCCCGGCCGAGTGTTCGAAGTACGAGTTCGCCGCGGCGACACGGTTGAGCCGGGAGACCTGCTGTTGGCCTTGGACACCGGAGTGTTGGAGACGTCGCGGCGGGCGGCTCAGGCGAGAGCGGAGTCCGACGCCGAGTTGAAGTCGCTCGAAGTGGAGTTGCGACTTCGCCAGGAACGATTGGAGAAGCTGCGTGCGCTTCAGCAGACCGGCGCCGGCAGCGCCGAGGAGGTGCGTCGCGCCGAGGCCGACCGGGACGTCGAGCAATTGCGAGTGGAACATGCCAAAGCAGAGTTGCAACAATTGCGGATCGAAGTGGACGAGATGGACGCTCGATTGGAGCAACGTCGTGTGCGCAGCCCGATCCGAGGCCTGGTGACAGAAGTTCGTCATGAGGTGGGCGAGTACGTGTCGGCTCTGGAGCCCCACGTCGCCACGATCGTCGATTTGAGCCAACTGCGAGCGACGTTCTACCTTCCCTTGGACGCCGCCCAAGAATTCAACTCCGGCCAGGATGTCGAAGTACGGCTTCCCGAATTCGATCGCAACGTCGTCGGCGCCGTCGAGCACGTGGGCGCCGTAACTCGGGCCGACAGCGGTCTGGTGCGAGTTGACATTCTGCTGAACAACGAACACGCAACATTGCGCAGCGGCGTGCGAGTGCGACTGGCCGCCCCCAACCACGCCGATTGAGACTCGCGCCCGTTAATTGCCTTTCCCGAACAGCCCTCCGCCGCGAGCTCGACGTCATGACACAATCCACTCACGCTCCTTTCGATCCGCCTACCGCGTTCGACTCCGTCGCGATTGGGCCAGCGGACCGCGACGCCGGGGCGGACGCCGCTGGCCGTGCCACCTGCCCTCACATCGCGATGATCTCCGAAGAGCTTCGCGAAGCCGTGCAGTCCCAACGCACTCAAGGAGAGTTGGTCCGCAGCTTGTTGGAGCTGGCGTTGCGCCGGCCTGATTGCATCGGAATTGCCTGCTTCGTCCGCAACGGCAACGAGTTGCAGCTGGGACCACATAAAGTGCGGCAGCCAAGGTGGCAAGTCGCCCTTGAGACGCGTCAGATGAAGGCGGGCTGCGTGGGGAGCATCAAGGCGAGAAAGCTGCAACTGGCCCCGCTGGACGGGCTGCAGCCCGCCACGGCGATCTGCTTTCCAGTTCATCTTGGCGATGTTGTTGCCATGGGGCTCGTCGTCCCCGAGCCGATCGACAGCGCCGTGGTTGCCGGCGAGGCTGTGATTGCCCAGCTGTTGGCCGTGCAGCTGGCCGCTTGGCATGACCGCACACGGGCGGCGGAGCTGTCTCGCCATCTCGCCTCCACATCGGCCACCTTGGAGCTGGTTCGTCGGGTTGAGGCCGCGGGCGACGTCCGCAGCGCCTGCTGCCATGTGGTCGCCGCGCTCAAAGAGCACCTCAAGTGCGAACAAGTGGTGATTGGCTTGGCCGGCAAGCGCGCCAAAGGCTGCCGTGTAATCGCCATCTCGGGCGTGCCGGAGGTCGACGACAACGCGGTGCTCACCAGACGATTCAAGTCGGTGCTCGATGAGTCGCTTGTTCGCGAGCAGCTCAGCGCCTGGCCTCCCCTGCCGGGCGCGGACACACACCAGCTGCTGGCGCACAAGCAGGTGGCGCGGCGCGACGAGAGCGTCGTCAGCATGCCGCTCCGCGACTTTTCCGGCCGCCCGGTCGGAGCCGTCGCGGTGCGCGGAGCTCGCGACCTCGTGACCATGCCGGAAGTCTGTCACTTCGTCGAGACGCTCGACGAGCCGCTGGGGTCGGCGCTGCGCGCCGCGGAGCAACTGGAGGGAAATTGGCTCACGCGCATGGCAAGGAGCACACTAGGGCCACAAACAGGGCGGCGGCGGCTGGCCATCATGCTCGCAGCATTCGCCATGGTCGCCGCCACCACATTGCCAACCACCTACCGGATCAACTGCCGGTCTATTGTCGAGCCGGTGCGACGAGGGTTCTGCGTCGCGCCACATGATGGACTATTGGAGCACACGCTCGCCGAGCCCGGCGATGTCGTCCGCGCCGGACAGCGGCTGGGAGTCATGGATGGCCGAGAAGTGCGGCTGGAGCTGACAGACATCGCCGCTCGCATTCACCGCGCCGAGAAACGACGGGATGGACACCGGACTCGACACGAAGTGGCCGACGCGCAACTCGCGGGGCTCGAGATCGATGCGCTGCGTGCGCGCGATCGGCTGCTGCGACTCCGCGAAGCGGAGCTCGAGATCTGCAGCCCGGCGGAGGGAGTTGTGCTCTCGGGGAGTCTCGATCGACGCGAGAACTACCCCGTGACCAAGGGGCAGCTGCTCTACGAGATCGCACCGCTTCACCCGCTCAAGATCGAGGTGGGCGTGCCCGCGGAGGACATCTCCCGCGTCTCTCCCGGAATGCGCGCGAGGCTGTACTTCGACGGGCTGGAAAGCGAGAAACTCTTCGGGCAGATCCGATCCGTGCGGCCACGGTCCGAGATACGCGATGGACAGAATGTGTTTGTTGCCGAGGTCGAAGTGGACAACCGAAATGGGCTGATTCGGCCGGGCATGCGCGGACGAGCGAAAGTCGAGTCGCAACCGCGAACGATCGGCTGGATCTTCTTTCACCGCGCCTGGGAACGAATTCGAGCGGGCTGGCCGCTGTAGCGATGTTTCCCGTCGTCATCACCAAAATCGCTGGAAGTCCGGATGAACGAAGCTCGCCATAGTTCGACACACCCGCCCGCCGATGCCGGCGCCGACAACAGCGCAGACCTGCATGTCACGATCGACGTGATGGGGTTGCGGCTGCAATCGCGAGATGACCTCTCCATCAGCCTGCAAGTGTACGGCGGCGAGACCTGCTACCTGATCGAGGACCCTCTGTCGTCGCGGTTCTATCGCGTCGGTGTGACGGAGTACACGCTGCTGTCGCTGCTCGACGGAGACCGCACCATTGCGGACGCGATGGCGCGGACTGCCGAGTTGACGGGGCAGCACGCAATGTCCGAGGAGGCCACGATTGCCTACTGCAAGTGGCTCGTCGACAGCGGCTTGGCGGCGACCGCCCAGTCGGCGTCCGGCGGCCGCCTGGCCGAAGCGGCCGAGCAGTCACATCGCGAGCGTTGGGCGGCGAGGCTGACGCCGTTGTTTCAGCGATTGCCGCTTGCGCGACCCGATGAGCTGGCCGAACACTTTCGACCGCTGGCAGCCAAGCTCTTCAGCACAACGGGAGCATTGGTGTGGACAGCGTTGGTGGCGTTGGGGGCATGCTCGATCTGGCTGCGCTGGGATGCGTTCGCTGCGGGCGGAACGCACGTGCTGTCGCCAAGCAACTGGATCTATTTGGCCGGCGCATGGCTAACGCTAAAAATGGTGCACGAATCTGCACATGCGTTGGCCTGCAAACGATATCGAGGCGAAGTGAAGGAGGCTGGCTTCATGCTGGTCTTGTTTGCACCGCTGCCCTATGTCGACGTGACCTCAGCGTGGCGATTCGACTCTAAGTGGAAGCGAATGACCGTCTCCGCCGCGGGAATGATGGCGGAGCTGGCCGTGGCCGCCGTGGCCGCCTGGGTCTGGGCGCATGCCGACTCGCCCTCGATCCGGCAGACGGCACAGAACATCGTCGTGACTGCCGCGTTCATGACACTTGTGTTTAATGCCAATCCGCTGATGCGATTCGATGGCTACTATCTGCTCGTCGACCTGTTGGAGGCGCCGAATCTTTCGACTCACGGCTCTCAATGGATACGCCGTCTCTTGCGACGCCTGCTGTTCGGGGAGCCGGCGCCAGCGGCGAATTGGCCTGAGCATCGCACGTGGCTCGTCGCGACCTACGGCATCGCCGCCCTGATCTGGCGAGTGTTTGTCTGTCTGGTCCTCGTCATCCTCGCCGAGTCCATGTTCTTCGGCGCAGGAGTCGTGTTGGCCATCCTGGCGGTCGCCGCCTGGCTAATGGCGCCCTTGGCCCAGTTCGTGAAGGCTTTGCGACAGCACCCCGACATCGCGGCGCGGAGGCGAGCCGGCATCGTCCTCAGCTCATTGGGAGCCGCCGTCGCCGCCGCCTGGGTACTGATCCCTTGCTACTCGCCCGTCACCGCTCCCGCAGTCGTCGACCATTGGCCGCTGACACGTGTCCGCGCACGAAGCGAAGGATTTGTGGAGCGTGTGGCGGTTGTGCCGGGACAGCACGTGCAGGAGGGACAATTGCTTGTTCAGCTGAGCAACGCCGAACTTGAGCTGGAGGCGGAGCAGCTGCGGCTGGAGATCGAGCATTCGCGACAACGTAGCCGCAACTTTCGAGCTCACGAGGACATCGCCTCGCTGCAGATCGAGGACCGCAACCGGCAGGCGTTGGAAGACCGTCTGGAATCCGTCCACAATGAACTCGCGCATTTGGTCGTGCGAGCCGCAGTTGCCGGTCACATCGTGGAGCTCCCCCTGCAATGGCAAGAGGGAACGCTCGTCTTGCCCGGCGCTCCACTGGTTGCCATCGGCAGGGAAAGCGACAAGCAACTGCACGTCATGGTGTCTCAAGAGCACCTGGAGGCCTTTCAATCTCGGACCAAACGACAAGGAGGGTTCACGGAACGCTCCTTGGCCGCCCATATCTGGGGCGTGGGGACGACTCGTGTTTCGCTGGACCAAGTCAATCCGCGAGGGACAACGACGCTGCGTTATCCGGCGCTTGCGGCGTTGGCGGGAGGGCCGTTGGAAGTGCAGCCGCGGCGAGCCCCACTCGATGCCGCCGAGCTGGAGGGAGCCGGCTCCCATGAGGCAAATGGCGATTCGGCCGTTACTGCGCAATGGGAGCTCACGACGCCGCACTTTTGGGCCGTGGCCAGTGGCGCCTCGCTGGCCGAGTTGCGAGCGGGACAGACCGGGTTCGTTCGGTTTTGGCGATTTGAAGGGACGCTCGGAAAAGTCCTGATGCAACGATTTACGCGATGGACCGAAGCCCGACGACAGCAAGCGCGATCCGTTCAAGGCGAATGACGACCGTTTGGACGTCACGGGGGATGTGAGCGGCTTTCCCTTATCGCTTATCGCTTATCCCTTATCCCTCGCTTACGCTTCGGGTTTCCCTCCGATGGAACGCTGGGCGAGTCCGATCGCAGCTCCAATCGCGACTCCTTTGTGGCGAGGGGGGTGATATACGCAGTACCGTTTGCACAACTCCTATAACGCACCTCTGCCGAACGGAAGTCGAATCCCTGTGAAGGGGGGCCGCGTTGTGCCGATGAACGCGATACAGGAATGGACTCGTTGGCGCCGGTTCGCGCCAATTGCGTCGCAGGCCCAAGGAAGTGCGCCCGTAACCCGGGCGACGGGAAGGCAGTTGTGGCTGATAGCAGACGACCATCGCAGCGGACGATTTGCCTGATGGCAACCATCTGCGCTGCGCTCTTTGCAGCTGGAGCCGAAGCACAGCTTTCGACTCCTCAGGCGCCTCGCTCCCAGCCGTCTCAACTGCCACCGCCAATCACTGCGGAAGGAACGTTTCCGCTCGTCGCTTCCCACGAGGAGATGCTCCGCGTCAATCGGCGGCTCGAGGCGTCGGATGACAGCCACGACGAGGCGGAGCCCGGCTGGTGGTGCGAGCACGTGGTGCATCCGATCAGCGACGGCGAGCCTTTGATGCTGTCACTTGAACAGGTGCTGATCGCGGCGCTGACGCATTCACGTCAGGTTCAAGTGTTCAGCGAGCTGCCGCTGATTCGGGAGACCGCGATTACCGAAGCAAGCGCCGCTTTCGACTGGAGCACTTTTATCGACACTCGCTGGGACGACCGTAGCGATCCGATCGGCAGCACGCTGACCGCCGGCCCCGGCGCCACTCGATTCCGCGACCACCAGCTGGCATTGCAAAGTGGACTGCGGCGCCGAACCACCACCGGCGCCCAGCTCCAAATGCAGCAGCAGCTGGGACACCAGGCGAACAACTCGCAGTTCTTCGTGCCCAATCCGCAAGGCACCTCCCGAATGACGCTCAATTTCACGCAGCCGTTGTTGCGGGGACGGGGGAAAGTCTACAACAACAGCCTGATCGTGCTGGCTACGATCGACAAGGAGGTTGCGAACGACGAGTTTCGGCGACAATTGGAGCTGCACCTGCTGGAGACATCTCGAGCCTACTGGGCGCTCTATCTGGAGCGTGCGGTGCTCTACCAGAAGACCAACTCGTACCTGCGTGGCAAACGTGTGCTGGATCGGCTCCAACAGCGCCGTGGACTGGACGCGCAGGAAAGCCAGATCGTCAGCGCCGAAGCGGCCATCAAGCAGCGACAGGCCGAGTTGACCCGGGCTCGGGCTGCCGTTAGGAACGCCGAGTCGCGTTTGCGGGCGCTCGTCAATGACCCCGGCATGTTGGGACAGGAGTTGATCCCTGCGGACGCGCCGCGCTTCGATCGCCACGAGGTGGAATTGGAGGAGGTCGTGCGGGTGGCGTTCCAGCAGCGCCCCGAAGTGGCCCAGGCCGTGAAGCAAGTTCGCGCCGCATGTGTGCGAATGGAGATGTCGAAGCACGAGATGTTGCCACTATTGAACTTGGTCACCGAGGCATATGTGGCGGGGCTCGAGGACCGCGGCCGGGTGTTTGACGCCTGGGCGCGGCAATTCGACACGGGCGAGCCCGGCTACGGAATCGGGCTGCAATACGAGGTGCCGGTCCATCGTCGCGCTGCCAAAGCGCGACTGCAACGACGGCGCCTCGAACTGCGTCAGTTGGAGTCGCAATACGCGTCCACGCTCGAGACGGTGCGGCTGGAGGCAGAGGTCGCGGTGCGTGAGCTGCTGACCGCCCAGAACGAGCTGTCGACCAAGCTGCGAGCGATGCGCGCCCGCGAACTGCAACTACGCTCGCTCGCGCTGCGCTGGAGCAGCTTGCCGGGCGAGGACGTTTCCTCGAGCTTGGCGTTGGAAAACCTGCTGCATGCACAGGAACGACTGGCCGACGCCGAATACGAGTACCTGAAAGCGCAGCTGACGTTCAATCTCGCATTCGTCAATCTCAAACGCGCCGCGGGGCTGTTAATGCAGCACGAAGAGGTCGTGGTTGGACGCGCCGTGGATTGCGGACTGCCGCGTCAGGTGTTGGACAAGCCCGATTTGACGCTCGAGGAGATCAATCCGATTCCCGCGTTGCTGATGCCGCCTGTCGACGGTGGTTACAACGAGGAGGTGCATGTCGCGCCCACGGGACCCGACTATCTCAATTTCGGCTCGGCAGCGAACTCGGCCGTTCAAGTGCCTGCGGTTCGCCTCAGCTCCCCGCCATCCGCGCTACCCGCGGAAGCGACCAGCACGATTCACTTTGGCAACATCACGCCGCTCATCCGCTAAGAACGTGGCACAGGCTGCCAGCCTGTGCTGTTGCGGTTTTGGCCGCAGCTTGCAGGCTGGCAGCCTGCACCACGACGCTGCCAGCCGGTGTTGTTATGGTATTTGACGCAGCTTGCAGGCTGGCAGCCTGCACCACGACAAGGCCGGCAGCCTGCACCACGACGCTGCCAGCCTGCACCACGACAAGTCATTCCGGTCCGGCCACGCAATAGAAAGTTACGGCGCGGACTTGTCCCAAGCCCTCAAACCGCTGGGCGAGTCGTCGGTGCCATGCCGCCAGCCGATCGTGGATGGCGCGTTGTGAGCGCGGACCTGCGCGCAGGGTGAGGTCGCGTTCTCCGTCGACGAACCATGCCGGAGTTGTCAGCGTGTCCATGCCGGTCGGAGGCACGGGAGTTTGCCATGGATCAGCGGACAATAGCTGGTGACTGGCAAGCACCAGCACCGTCTCCAGTCCACCGGGTTGGTCGGCGGGCACGGTCCAGGCGTTGCCGGTCGACTCCGGCAATCGCAACCGCTCCGTCTTGGCCTGCGTTGACCGGGGGCTGTGCATGGGAGTGACTTCGCCGTCCGCGGCGATCCACCATGCATGCAAGTGCATCGGTAGCTGCGTTTCAATTTCCAGAAACACGTCCTGATCGCCACGCAGTTGGGGGCGAACCGGGGACAAGGGAGCGATCTCTTTGTGATCGTTGACCAGCAGCAGGAACTTCAGCTGCGGATCGGCTGCGGCACGTTCACTCGCTCGGCCGCGCCAAACCAGCGCCGTGGCAGCCAGTGCACCGCCGGCAGCCACACCGCTCAGCCATTTCCGGCGGGTGTTCGACCGCAGCAACGCCGCCAACTCTCCCGCCGTGGCGCAGCGATCTCGCGGCGACTTGCGAAGGCACTTCAAACAGGCTCGCTCCAGGTGGCCGCGAATCCGCTTGCCGTGGCGGGTGAGCGGCTTGGGCTCGCGGTGCAGCACCTGGTCGGTCAACTCTGCCGCCGTTGCTCCGCCGAACGGCAGTCGTCCGGTCAGCAATTGGTAGAGCAGCACGCCGAGCGACCAGACATCGGAGCGGCCGTCGAGATGGTGCGTCTCTCCTCGCAAGAGCTCCGGGGACATGTACGCCAGCGACCCGGCAATCTCTCCGGCGTGTTCGCGCTGCCTCAATTCATGAATCGCCAGGCCGAAGTCCACCAGCACCGGCTGCCCAGAGCGGTGAGCGGCAGGAACCGGCTTGCCTTTCACTTTCGTCGCGCCGCTGGACTCCGGCGCAAGATGCTCGGCAAGCACGACGTTGCCCGGCTGCAGGTCGCGGTGCAGCACGCCGGCTCGATGCGCAGTGTCGACGGCGTCTGCGAGGTTGGCGATCATTTCCCCCGCCTCGTGGGGCGAGTAGCGCAGCGCGTCATCTTGCAGCAAGGCATGCAGGGAGGGGCCGTCCACATGCTCCATCACGATGTAGACGCGATTGCCGTCCAGGCGGCCCGCGTCATAGACAGCCGCGATCCCGGGGTGCTTCAAGCGGGCCGCAGTACGCGCCTCCTCCAGCAAGCGATCGTCCTCGGAGCTGCAGCGCACGGTCTTCAACGCCACATCGCGTCCCAAGACTTCATCGCGCGCCAGGCAAACCTCGCCGAAGCGGCCCTCACCCAGCAGTTTCAGCACGCGATAGCGGCCAACTGCATCGCCGGGCGCCAGCGGCCGATAGTCGGCGCCGACATCGCGTGGCTGCCCGAACGCGGCCAACACCTCGCTCTGACGCCCCTCCAGCCGCCGCTGATAACTTCCAACGTCAACGGACTCGCCACTCCGTCTCCGATAGGCAATGTCGATCTTGAGCAATTCGACCAGCAGCGCCTGCTGCAGTTCCCCGGGCGCACGGGAAAGCATGAATTGAATATCGGGTTTTGGCCGTTCGAGCCAACGATCCTCGAATTCGAGGCAAAGCGTATCGATGACTTGCTGGGCGTCGAGAGGCAACGCCGTGAAGTCCGCCGTGAAGTCCGTTTCGGTCATGACTCATCCTCTTGCCTTGCGATAGCGGCGATCCATTGGCTGCGAATCAGCTTGACGCGACGCTCGATTGTCGCCACGGAACGCCCCAGCTCGGCCGCGATTTCGACATTGGTGTGCTGCTCGAGCTTCAGATCGGCAATCTTCACGAGTTCCTCGTCGCCCAGCTGCTCCTTCAGCCAAAACAGCAACTCCCGCGTCTCCGCCTGCTCAACCTGATTTGACATGCAGACCGGTTCAATTTCTCCGTCAACCTGGTCGGGGCGTCGGCGCTGGCGGCGGCGGTGGTTCAACGCTTTGCGAGCGACGATGGTCTGCACGACTTTCCACAGGTCGTCTTCGTCGGCAAGCTGGAACTGGTGATCCGCTGCGCGGCGCAAAAAGCTGAACAACGCAGCGTTGACCACATCCTCTTCGTCGCTCTCGCGAGTAGGCACGCCGCGCAGCAGTCGACGGGCGAAAGCCAGCAGCCTCGGCTGAGCGTGGCGACAGAAAGCCTCGACCACCGTCGGCTTGCGGTTCACCAATCCCGGAATCCAGCTGTCCGCCATATCGTCCCATCGCCCCCAGACTATTTCGCCTGCTGAAACACTCGGCCCCGAACCTGTTGAAACGCCCCCGCATTGTCTCCTCCGAGTTGGCGGACCGTTTGGCGCCCCAGTCCCGAGTCCCGAGACAGACCACAGCGACCTGTCACAAGGGTCGCCTGCGATGGAGGCCCGACTGATCCACCGGGCCTCACAAGGGTCGCCTGCGATGGAGGCCCGACTGGTCCACGGAGCCGGCGGTTGTGACAGGCATCGGTCGCCAAGCCACAGCAGTCTAGCAGGTTGCCAGTCTTCATCCAGGAAAATCGGCTCCAGTGACAACCTCTTGTCTCACCCGTCCGAGATTCGCCCGCTTCACAATCGAGAGGGTCCGGATGAAGCCCAATCCCCAAATCCTTCGTGTCTCCATGTTTTCGTGAGTCAGCTTGCCCCGGGAAGGATCGTCGCGGGGCTGGATTCGCTGGTTGTATACTAGTGGACCGTCAAGCCTTAGTTTTGGGGTTGGAAAACTTGCGAAATCGTGGCAAGCCACGAGCTTGGGGCGGCGGCCCACCCCACGCTTTAGAGTTGACGGGGCACTTGAGGCAAAGAACGCGGGGGAGCTGTGCCGCCGATCGGGGTTTAGGCTTTGAATCATCATGAGCATCACACTGGGAATCGACTTTGGCGCCGAGCGTCTGGCCGTCGCGGCGTGCGACGGGGAGCGGCTGCTGTTGGAGGGCGTGCTGCCCGCAAGCGGGCTCTATCTCGATCGCAGCCAGGCAATTGTCGGCCCCGCGAGAACGGCGGCACATCACCCCGCCCGCGTGGCGACATTGGTCAAGCCAATGTTGGGGCAATGCAACGAGATGGTGCTGGACGATCGAACGTGGCGTCCCGAGGCATTGGCCGCGCTGATGTTGCGAGGGGCTCGCGAGTGGGCCGAGGCGGCGCTGCGGCAATCAGGGGTCGCGGTGAAGGGCGAGCCGGGCCAGATGATCGACGCCGTGGGGATCACCGTCTCCGCCAGTTTCGATGCTGTGCAACGTCGCGCGCTGCAGGTGGCTGCGAACGCCGCGGCGCTGCCGCGGCCCATGCTGATTGGCGACGCAGCGGCCGCCATCGCAGCGTGGCTCGAGTCGCGTTCGGACGCCGGCGCCGAGACGCTGTTGGTGTGCGATCTGGGCAGCGCATGTTGTGATCTCGCGTTTGTCTCCGTCGAGGGCCGATCGGCCCAGGTGATCGCCCAGCAGGGCGAGACCTGGGGCGCCTCCACGTGGGACTCCCTGGTGTTGGAGCGAATTGCGGAGGAAATTGAGCGGGAGCTTGGCGCCACGCCGCTCGGCCCGCTGACGGAGAAATTGTGGCGCCGGGCCAACCTCGCGTTGGCGTCGAGACTGCGGCGGCGCTTGGACGATGGCGAGATGGCGGATTGGGAAACGCGTTTTGAGGACCAGCTGTTTCGCGGCTGGTTGTTCGCCCATCAGCTCGAAGAAATGGTCGATCCGATGATCGACTGGATGGAGGGACAGGTTGACCACGTGCTGGCTGGACGCCGTCCCCAATCGCTGTTGTTCACAGGGGGCGGGTCGAGGATGCCGCACGTGCGCGGCCGGATCGCCCGCGTCGCAGGTGCCAGAGATATGTCACCCAGCGACGACTGCCACAACGCCCGCGGCGCGGCGTTGATGGCGTCCCGCCGCATCGCCAACGCGGCGACCGTGGTCGACGCGGCCCCCTGCAGCCTGGGCATCTTCACCGTCGACCGCAAGTCCAAGAAGGCCGTGAACAAGATCGTCCTGGAGGCGGGCACGCCCTTGCCCTGCCAGCGCAATCTCAAGCTGGGCCAAATCGGCGACACCAAGGTGAACGTCAAAATCCTGCAGGGGGAGCTGCTGGCGGCCGAGGACAATCGTTTGGTCGGCGAGTGCCAGCTTGATCCTGCGATATGCGGATCCGCCATCGTACAATTGAAGCTCGGGTACGACCTCGACGGCGCGTTGGATGTGCGGTTGCAGCGAGGCGAGGAGACCCCCGTGCCGCTCGAGTTGTCGCACGAGGAGACGCTTGCCGATGAGAGCGTGCAGCGACTGCGGCGCGAGGTTCAACGCATTGAAGTGTCGGCGCTCATCCCGACTCTTGAGGCCTGAATGGCCCGCAGAAGGCGCGATTCTACTGCCACCGGCCCGACATCCTTGTTGCAACTGTCCTCAGCATCACAATCGGCAGGAACGCGAGGAAACAAATGACAGGTCACTTTCCCGTGTCGCTAGAGGGATTACCGGAGGGCGCCCGATTCCAAGAGTGACGTACAACGGACGCAGGGGGATCGGGCCTTGGAACAGTCACTCAGCATTATTATCGCTGCCCACAATGCGCAGCAGACAATCGAACGACAAGTGCAGGACTTGCTCGAGGTCGCGACCGACCTCACCGGCCAGATCGAAGTGCTTGTCGTCGACGATGGGTCGGAGGATGACACCGAGGAAGTCACCTATGAGCTGACTCGGCGATATCCTCAAGTGCAGCTCGTGCGCCACGAGACGCAGCGTGGCACGACCGCCGCCATTCGCACCGGGATGAATCGCACCCATGGCGAGATCGTCTTGGTGCAAGACAGCACCGCCCCGGTGAAGGCCAGCGATGTGCGGCGGCTGTGGGCCATGGGCAAGGAAGAAGACATCCTGATGGTGCGGCCCGAGCCGATCGAAGAGACCACGGACTCGACGGTGCTCAAGCGGCTAATCGCGTGGGGCGCCAAGGTGGCCCAAACCAACAAGCACCAACAGGCCGGGCTGCAGATGATTCGACGCCAGGCCGCCGACGCCTCGCGCGACCAACTGGACTACGAGCTGGAACGTGTGGAGCGTCCCGCCGCCAGCGTCTGCACCGTGCGTTCGCCTCGCTTCCTCAGCCAAGACAACGCGAGCACCGCCGAGACTTCGTCTAGCCACAGCTAACAGCTAACAGCTAACAGCTAAGGCGTCTCAAGGGGCGGCAGCGGTCGAACGGCATCGACCAGCACACGTCGCCCCGACAAGTCGTAGCTCGAGCCTGCCGATAGTGCGACGTAATCGGGGCCCGTTTTCGGGACAGGCATGCGGCGGTTGTAAAAGAACGCTTGCCCGCGTCCCACGACACTCGCGTGCGAATGCTGAACGATGATGGCGGTGGCCTCGTCCAGTCCGATTCCCAGCAACTGCGGGTAAGTGGACATCAGCTGAGTCATGTCCCGCTGCCGGCGCCGCTGAGTAAAGTGCTGATCAATCGCAACACCGCCAATGAACCCCAGCCCGCCTCGCTCGTAACCAGGCGCCATAATGCGCAGGTTGCCGATCGGCGTCGCCCGGGCAAGGTAGCGAGCTTGAATTGATGCGCCGGCCGACGAGCCGCCAATAACTCCGCCACGTCGCAGCACGTCCTTCATCAATTGATGCGTCTTCGTGCCGTAATACGAGTCGGAGAAGTTCCACTGCCGGCCACCGCCAAACCACAGTCCGGTCGCTTCTTGCAGGGGAGCGTAAAAGGAAGGATCCGAGTTCGCTCGTTGGCGATCCTTGGTGTGAATAAAGGTCGCATGACGGACACCCATGCGTTTCCACGCTTCCACGGTCTGTTGTCGCTCGCCAACGTCCTCCTGCTCCGCGCACGGAATGTAGACCATGCGGGCCTGCTCCTTGCCTCCGGCGAGCTCCACGATTTGCTCCATCAAGCCCCGGGGCATGCCGCCGCCACCCACGATGACCAAGGTCCCGTTGGGCACATGCGGCGTCTCCGGCATGGCGGGCGGAAACGGCTCGAGATCGCGGTCCATCGCTTCGCGGCGCCACTGCGTCACATCGACAAGGTACTCCTCCGGCGGCTGTCGCGGCGAGCGACGCGGCTGGATCACCTGACTCCGCGGCGGGTGGCGCTCATTGGCCGGCAACAGGATTGCCGCCGAGCCTCGTCCCAGCGCATGAAGTTGGCGCCCCTGCAGGATCACGACGGTGTCGTCAGCGATCGCGACTCCAACTTGTCGCGGACGCGCAGCGAGCACACTCAAGAGCTCCGATTGAGCAGCCGTGTTGTTTTTTGCTTTGACGACGCAGTCGAGCATCAAGCCGAGCCCGGGGAGCCGCCTGTCGGTCGCGGCGGCGGCCTCGCATTCGATACATTCCGACGCCCACTCGCTGGCGAAGCCATCGCACGCCAGCACGCCGCCCGCCTGGATAAACTGCCGCAGCGGCGCCGCGATTTGCCGCGCGCTCTCGGCTTGTTCGCGGCTAAGCGGCTTGGCAATCCGCAGGCAAAGCGTCCGGCAGTCGGCGAGCTGCTCCTGAAGTTGCTCGTCGAGGCGGGTCCAGTCGATCGGCACGATCCGGGATGCCGCGCCGGCAATCGCTCCCTTTGCCAACAACGGAGCGAGGTAGCGGCGGTCGTCGGCCGCATCGGTGAGCACGACGGGAGCTTGGGGAACACTCAGCGAATTCAGCGCGTCGACGATCAGCGTGGCGTCAGACAGCCCGCCTCCCGCGACGATGGCGCCGTTGATCTTCAACTGCCGCGGCCAGTGCTCGAACCGCTCGTCAAACCGCTGTGCCCGCGCAGGGGACGGCAAGCTGCTCAGGCAGGCCGCGACAGCGAGCGTCGCGAGCCATGGGAGAGTCTTCGGCAACATGGCGGGGTCACTCCGCTGTTCGTGACGGGTAAATGTCATCCGGGTGCAGCATGCGGTCCGCGATGATGGCGAGCTGACCGTCGCGAACCGCGCGAAAGAAGCAACTCCGATAGCCCTCATGGCACGCCGGCCCTTGCTGGCGCACGCGCAGCAGGATGGTGTCTCGATCGCAGTCAACGCGGATCTCCTCGACGTGCTGCACGTGCCCGCTCTCCTCGCCTTTTCTCCACAACCGCTGGCGGCTGCGGCTCCAGTAGACCGCGCGACCCGACGCCTGCGTCTCGGCGAAGGACTCGGCGTTCATGTAGGCCATCATCAGCACTTCGCCATTCTCGACATCTTGAGCGATGGCGGGAATCAGTTCGTGACGTTCAAAGTCTGGGCCGCACTCGGAAGCGGCCGGGGTGCTGTCGGCGTGGCCGTCGTTGTCGGCACTGTTCACGAAAACCTCGCGGGTGGATTTGACATGGAAGTCGGGGAGTGAAGTCTCTCACGAAGTGTGAGTTGGGAGTTGCGAATCTCAGTGAATCTCAGTGAATCTCAGTGACTCGGCACACTGACATCCGCCTGGCTCAGGGGAAGACACGACTCGCCATGGTGGGTCAAGAGTCTTTGGCTGGGCCGGTGGGCGGGGGCGCCGGGTCGCTGCGGAGGTCGCCGGTATCGTTCAGCATGGGCTGCAGCTCGACGACGAAGTCCCTGGCGTCCTTAAATTCACGGTACACCGAGGCGAAGCGGACGAAAGCGACCTCATCGAGCCGCTTAATGTGCTGCATCACAATCAAGCCCAGGGACTGCGAGTCGATCTCGTTGTCGTATTCGCCATACACTTGCGACTCAATCGCCGCGACGACCGAGTCGATGTCGTCGTCGCTGACCGGCCGCTTCCAGCAGGCCTTGGCCAAGCCCTGCCGGACTTTTTCGCGGCTGAACGGCTCACGAATGTGATCCTTCTTCACCACCTTGATCGAGAGCTCCTCGAGCCGTTCGTAGGTGGTGAATCGCCGCTGGCAACTGAGGCACTCGCGGCGACGTCGGATCGCGAACCCGTCCTGGCTGGTGCGCGAGTCCAGCACGCGGTCATTGTCTTGTTGGCAGAAAGGACATTTCATGAGGAAGCCCGAGGCTCGCCCCGCGTTTGCCCGGGGACTCATCCGTTCGGCCGTCCGCCGCCCTGGCGTGACGGAGGACGTCGTCGAATTCCGACGCACCCCACTGCAATATAACTAGAATGGACGGAATCCAACACTCCGCAGCATTGCGGAATGCCTCGCGGAATGCCTCGCGGATTGGCTCGCCATGCTCCCAACCGTTGTCGCCATGCTCCCTGCCATTGTCGCCATGTCCCCGTCGACGGGGATTCCGCCGCTCGCCGTGCTGGGCGCCTTGACGGCATTTGCGCTGCTGCTGGTGTTTCTGTCACTTCAATATCGCGCGGTGAAGCCGCGCCCGCTGCCGCGTCGCCGGGGGTTCCAGTGGTTTCCGAAGTATTGGATCGAGGTGCCGATTCATGCCGACCCGGGCAACGACGAGCTACTGCAATTCGAACTCCTGGACTGGCTCGGGCCGATGGGGTTCGAGCTGCAAAACGATTCGCAGGAGGCGATGACGTTTATGCGGCGCCACCGGCTCGGCAATCTCTCCTCAGCCGGAGCGTACATTGCCATCAAAGTCCCCCGCCCGACGGCCAATCCGTTGCGACTGGTGCTGCAATACAACGCGGGAGTGGTTTTCGACACGGGAGATTTGCTCGAATTCGGCTTAGGATTGCTCGATCGATTTGAATCGGACGATGGCAGCGTCGTGGCGAGAACGCCGCGAACGGAAACGCAAAACCCCTACCAGTCGCCCGGGATCTGAGCCACAATCAAACGCAGCCCACTCCACTGACTCATTGCCCTCTTTGACCATCAACCATGAAATCGAACCTCACACCATCGGCTTCGAGACTCTGCGGCCCTTTTGCGCTGCCCATCGTTTTGTCGAGCATCGCCATGGCCTGCGGTACGTTCGGGTTAGCCGACGCACAGCCGACATCGCAGGCGCAACCGGCATCCCCAAGCAATCCTTGGGCCGCCATTGAGCGGCGGCTGCCACCGCCGGGCATCGAATTGAACGCCCAGCAGCAACAGCGGCTCGCCGAACTGACCGCGGCCTTGAAGCAGGCCGAGCGCGACGTCGACACACTGTCGGGCGACGATGTGGCGGACGCGCATGTGCTCGTCAAAGCGGTGCGGCTGGCCATCGACCACGGGGAGATTTATAAACCTGCGGATCTCGGCGTGGTCAACGACGTGCTGGACGCGGCTCGACAGCGAATCGCGGACTTGCGACGCGGCGAGGCGCCATGGACTCGGCAAACGGGGCTGGTGGTCAGAGGGTACGTCTCTTCGGTCGATGGCTCGACGCAGCCCTACGGACTCGAGATTCCCGAAGGGCTGAGTGACAAGCCGCGCCTGTTGGTTTGGCTGCATGGCCGGGGCGATCGCACCACAGATGTGCATTTCATTCATCAGCGCATGCGCCGCGCCGGGCAAGCGCAATTGCCTAACGCCATTGTGCTGCATCCGTTTGGCCGACAATGCGTCGGCTTCAAATCAGCGGGGGAAACCGACGTCCTCGAGGCCGTCGAGCATGTGGTTCAGCGTTATGGCATCGATCGTGAGCGGATTGTGCTAATGGGATTCTCGATGGGCGGCGCTGGGGCTTGGCATCTGGGCGCTCACTACGCAGACCATTGGGCCGCCGTCAGTCCCGGGGCAGGGTTCGCGGAGACCAAACGCTACAATCGCATCGCGGAGAATCAACTGCCGAATTCGATCGAACAAGCGCTGTGGGGTGTCAATGATGTCCCGGGTTATGTGCGCAATCTTTTTAATGTTCCCGTCGTGGCCTATAGCGGCGAGCTCGATAAGCAGATTCAAGCGGCGCGAGTGATGGAGGAGGCGTACGAGCAAGAGGGACGCACACTGCCGCATCGGATCGGTCCCGGGATGGGACACAAGTATCATCCCGACACCCTCAAGTCGCTGCTCGGTGAGATGGCCGCGGCGGCTGATGCCGGGCGCCCGCGACCGCAGCGGCTCTCGCTGCAAACGCAGACGCTGCGGTACAGCCGCATGTACTGGGCGCAGGTCACGGGGCTGCAACGACATTGGCAAGATTCGCGAGTCGATGCGGCGCACGAGGGAGATCAAGTCGAGGTGACAACCAAGAACGTCCGGCGGCTGCGGCTGGATCCCTGGCGCGGCGCTGCTGACCACACCGTGCAGCTGAAGATCGACGGGCAAGCGCTGACCGCCCGCACATCCGGCGGCGCCGTGGAGCTGGCGAAACAGGGCGAGAGCTGGCAAGTCGCGGAGCCCGCCAAGCCGTCCTCCACCCGCTTCGAGAAGCGGCCCGGACTGCAAGGGCCGATCGACGATGCGTTTCAAGAAAGCTTTCTGGTGGTGCGACCCAACCCCGGCGATAGTTCACCCGCCGGCCGCTGGGCCGAAGGCGAGTGTCGGCACTTCGAGTCGCGATGGCGAGCGCTCATGCGCGGCGATGCTCGCGTGAAGTTGCCCGAGGAAGTGACCGAGGACGATCTGGCCAGCCATCATCTCGTGCTGTGGGGCACACCGCAGTCCAATCCCTGGATCCAAAAGGTGCTCGAAACCGAGCGACTGCCGCTGCGTTGGAGCGACGGACGACTGACAATGAGTGGTCAGTGGGATGGCAACCATGCTCCGGCGCTGATCTATCCCAATCCGCTGCGGCCAGAACGCTATGTGGTAATCAACTCCGGCCTGACGTTTCGCGAGAACCACGACCGAACCAACTCACTGCAAAACCCCAAACTGGGCGACTGGGCCGTAATCGACATCACTCGATCGCCCGACGCAGAGGCGCCGGGCGCGGTGAAGCGACAGGGCTTCTTCGACGAATCCTGGCAGCTTGAGTAGCCAAGCCAGGAGGCCGATGAAAAAAGAGGCTGCTAGGCTGGCGCGTACTGTTTGCTGCAGGAGAAAGTTGCTGAAATGCGAGATCGTTTTCTGGCGGATGTTATCGCGGGGCTCTCGGGCCCCGAAAAGTCGCTCCCCTGCAAGTACTTTTACGATGAGCGCGGCGCCAGACTGTTCGAGCAGATCTGCGAGTTGGAGGAGTACTACCTCACCCGCGTCGAGCTTTCCATTCTCCGCCGCCACGTGGGCGAGATGGCGGAATTGATCGGCTCTTGCGCCACAATTGTGGAATTCGGCACAGGAGCCGGGCTAAAGACTCGCATTCTGCTGCAGGCGCTCCACCAGCCTCAGGGCTATGTGCCGGTCGACATCTCGGGTGAGCAGTTGCACGAGGTGGCCGCCGAATTGGAGGAGCTCTGCCCAACGCTGCACGTGACGCCTCTGCATGCGGACTTTACCCAGCCGTTTCAGCTGCCGGCATCACTGCAAGCCGAACAACAAGGCCCCACCACGGTCTTCTTTCCCGGCTCGACGATCGGCAATTTCGGCCCCGACACAGCGACTCGCTTGATGCGCCAGATGGCGGACCTCTGCGGTCCTGGCGGCGGGGTGCTCATCGGGTTCGATCTTCACAAGCACACGGAAGTGCTGGAACGCGCCTACAACGACGGGCAAGGGGTCACGGCGGCCTTCAATCTGAATCTGCTCGAGCGAATTAATCGCGAGCTGGATGGCGACTTTCTCGTGGACCGGTTTCGGCACGTGGCCCAGTACAACGCGAACCTGCGGCGAATGGAGCTGTCCTTGGAGAGTGTCCGCACTCAAGAAGTCTCCGTTGCGGGAAATCAATTTGAGTTTGCGGAGGGCGAGTCGATTCATACCGAGTACTCGTACAAGTACTCCTTGGACGACTTCCTGGGACTGGCCGAGAACGCCGGACTGCGGCACCTCGCTTACTGGACCGACGACGCCCAATTCTTCGCCATCGGAAAATTTCGAGCCTCATGAGCCGCGTTCTCACCATGTCTCGCTTCCCCGCGCCTCGTCTGCATCGCGTCCACCACCGGCCCCATCATGCCGGGGCGCCTCATCACCATTGAATTGGGTCGCGCGGAGAACCCGCAGCGTGAGAGCGTGAGCGAGGGAGAGAATCACTAGGCAGCGCGACATCTCGCGGGAGAACCGCGCCGTCAGCGAGGGATAAGCCGGAATTTCCGCCCTCATCCGTGGTCTCGAGTCGATCTCCCGATGGCTCGCTTGGCGGCCTTAGGCCCTTGCC
Organism: Planctomycetales bacterium; assembly: GCA_020426845.1. Classification (GTDB taxonomy): domain Bacteria; phylum Planctomycetota; class Planctomycetia; order Pirellulales; family Pirellulaceae; genus JAGQPF01. The sequence goes on along the minus strand of JAGQPF010000413.1, from coordinate 8,088 downwards.
TACCTTGCGCGTTAGCGGTAAGCTCAACAGCCATCTTTGGGTTGAATCGGCCTCCACCGGGCAACTCATCCCCACCTAACATGGCAAGAGATCGGAAACGGGGTCGTCCATCCCCCCTTCCCGGACTATTCTTGTTGGATGGGACATGGCACTCCCTGCTGTAGCTCAGTTGGCTCAGAGCGCTGGATTGTGGCTCCAGAGGTCAAGGGTTCGAATCCCTTCGGCAGGACTTAATATCTCGAGAAACACGCATCGGGCGAGCTATGAGGCTCGCCCCTTTTTCATGACGGGGAAATGCGGTGAGCCGTCCGAAAGCCAGAAAGCCAAAGGGATTTCGCGACGCCTTCTCGGAGACCGCCGTTGCCCGTCGGAACATGCTGGCGACGATCTGCGATGTGTACCGGCGTTACGGTTTCCAGCCGTTGGAAACGAGCGCCGTTGAGTATGTTGACGCCCTGGGCAAGTACCTGCCCGAGAGCGACCAGCCGGATGCAGGCATCTTCGCCTTTCAGGACGATCTGGACGAGCAGTGGGTCGCGTTGCGTTACGACCTGACGGCTCCGCTGGCGCGCGTCGTGGCCGAGCACCCCGAGCTGCCGAAGCCGTTTCGCCGCTACCAATACGGCCCCGTGTATCGCCGCGAGATCAAACCAGGCAAGGATCGTTTCCGCGAATTCTATCAGTGCGACTTCGACACCGTCGGTTGCGACTCGATGGCGGCGGACGCCGAAGTTTGCGATGTGCTCGCTGCCGCAATGCGAGCGCTGGGGCTCGACGAGTTTGTGATCCGCGTCAACAACCGCAAGATCCTTAACGGGTTGCTCGACTCGCTGGAGCTCGCCGACGCCGGACAGCGGCTAGCCGTGCTCCGCACGCTCGACAAACTGGACGACATCGGCATCAATGGGCTCGAAGCCCAATTGGGCGAGGGTCGACTGGACAAGTCGGGGTCCTTTAACGCGGGTGTTGGCCTGAGCGCCGCCGCGATCGATCGGCTGACCGGCTTCCTGCAGTCTCGCGAGGACGACCGCGAGCGCACCTGTGACGCCTTGTTCGAGCGAGTGAAAGAGAGCGAAAGCGGCCGCGAAGGCATTCAGGAGCTGCGCGAGATCAACGAGCTACTGGACGTCGTGGGGTTGTCCTCGGAACTCGTCCGCTTCGACCCCAGTCTGGTCCGCGGCCTGGAATACTACACCGGGCCGGTGTTTGAAATCGAACTGCCGTTCACGATCAAGGTGAAGGGAAAGCAGAAGAAGTTCGGCTCCGTCTCCGGCGGCGGCCGCTACGACTATTTGGTGGAGCGATTCACCGGCCAGAAAGTGCCGGCGACGGGTGCCAGCATCGGTGTCGACCGGCTGTTGGCCGCCTTGGAGCACCTCGGCCGCGTCGACGCGACGGGGACCGACGGCCCGGTGGTGGTGACGGTGATGGACACCGAGCGCCGCGTGGAGTACCAGCGAATGGTGCAGCAGCTTCGCGAGGCGGGCATCGCAGCCGAAATGTATCTGGGCAGCGGTGGATTCAAGGCCCAAATGAAGTACGCGGACAAGCGCCGAGCGCCGATTGTGGTGATCGCCGGCTCCGATGAGTTCGAACGGGGCGAGGTGACGCTTAAGGACATGGATCTCGGCGCCAAGCTCGCCACGGAGATCTCCGACAACGAACAGTGGCGCAAAGGCCAGCCCGCGCAGATCACCGTCCACCGCGACGAATTGGTCGCTCAGGTCACGGCCATCCTCAGCCGCCAATAAATAGTCAATCGCCGCAGATCTCCGGCTCGCTACTAGGAACCCCAACGGCAACGGCATCGGCATGAACTTCCAACCACTCGGAGGAACCCGGGACCTCGCAGGCCAGGACAAGGAAGAGCTGGATTGGATCCGTCGCACGATCATGAGGCGTTTTCGCAGCTACGGCTACGCCCTGGTCGAGCCCCCGGTGCTGCAAGCGACCGGCCCGTTCCTGGAGCGATCGGGCGAGGAAATTCGGCAGCGGATGTACTCGTTCACCGACTCCAACGGCGTCGAAGTCTGTCTGCGGCCGGAGATGACCATTCCGACCTGCCGGCTGTTCCTGAATCACGCCGAGCAGTTTCAGTCGACGGGCCGCGTGTGCTACGACGGGATCGTGCTGCGATTCAACCCGGTCGAATACGGACGGCTGCGAGAGTTTAGGCAGGTCGGCGTCGAGCACTTTGGCCACAGCGATGCGGTGGCCGCCGACGCGGAGGCGCTTGGCTTGGCCATGGATGCGATCGGAGCCTGTGGCATCGATCGGGTCTCGATCGTGATGAACGACATTCGCTTCGTCGCGGCGATTCTCGACGACCTCGAAGTCGAGCCGGTGTTGCGGGACCGAATTTGGCAGCGGCTGCACTCCAAGCAGCCAATCGCGGAAGTGCTGCGGCATGAGAGCGGCGCCGAGGAGGTCTCGCGCCAGGAGGTTGGCGGGGCGAACGCCAATCTGGGACACCTGCTCCAGCAGGTGGGGCCCGAGATGTTGCAGACGTTCGTGGTCGACATTCTCGCCCTCACGCACGGCGCCGCAACCGTCGGCCGCGGAGCCGACGAAATCGCCGAGCGGATGGTCGCCAAGATTCAACGCAGCGCATCGCAACGTCTCACGCCGGAGTTGTCGGAGGCGTTGGGGGAAGTGCTCTCATTGCGGGGCCAGCCTCGCTCCACGCTGGACTCGCTGCGAGAAGTTGCGACGCGGCGAAAGTTTCATCGCCTCGAACCGTTGATCAGCGATTTCCAACGACGGCTCGATCTGATTGAGGGCTGCGGCATCGCCCTGGACGATGTGACACTGGATCTGGGATTGCGACGTTCGCTGCAATACTACACCGGCTTTGTCTTCGAGATTCACGAGCCAACGCTGGAGAAGGCCAGTGAAATCTGTGGCGGCGGCCGCTATGACCAGTTGCTGAAGTCGATGGGAGCGCCGGATGTGGTGCCGACCGTCGGCTTCGCCATCGGCGCCGACCGCATGAAACTGGCCGTGGAAAAACGTGGCCAGCCGCCCGCCAGCGCGACGACTGACGTCCTAGTGGCGCCGACCTCCGCCGAAGCGGTGGGCGGTTGCTTCGCAGTCGCCGCCGCCATGCGCCGCGCTGGTTGGACAGCCGAAACAGTGCTCTCCGGCGACTCGGCCGAGCAGACCTTGGCTCGAGCCAAGCGACTTGGCGTCGCCACGGTGGCGTTGATCGGCGCCGCCACGCCGGTCACGGCGCAACTGCACCGGCTGCGAGACGGCCGCCAGCAGTCGGTCGGCCTCGACGAGCTGGAATCGTATGTGGCTCAACAACGCGGAGATGCCCGATGAGCGTGACGCTCGCGCTGCCCAGCAAGGGCGCCCTCTATGACGGGACGATGTCACTCTTCTCCCGCTGCAACCTGGCCGTCAGCCGCGCCGGGCGCGGGCGAGGCTACTGGGGCGCCATCAAGGGGCTCGATGACGTCCACGTGCAGTTTCTCCGCGCGGAGGAGATTCCGCTGCGAGTTGACTCCGGCGACATTCACATGGGCGTCACCGGACTGGACCTATGCCAAGAGCATTGCGGCGACTCGGCCACATCCCACGTGCTGATCCCCTCGCTCGGCTTCGGGTACGCGCGGCTGGTGGTCGCCGTCCCCAAGGTCTGGATTGATGTCGAGAGCATGAACGATCTGGCCGAAGTGGCCGCGGCGAAGAAGCGCCTGCACGGCCGCGCCATGTTGGTCGGCACCAAGTTCCATCGCCTCACGCGAGAGTTGTTCGCCAATCATTCCATTCGCGACTACGCGATCGTCGACTCGCCGGGCGCCACCGAGGGCATGCCCGCCTCGGGCGCCGCCGACATCGTGGTCGATCTCACCTCGAGCGGCGCCACGCTGATCGAAAACGACCTGAAGGAAATCGCCGGCGGCACTGCCATCGAGTCGGAGGCGTGCTTGGTCGTCAATGCCGACACCGCCTCCTGGAACGACGACGCTCTGCAGACCCTCGAGCACATCGTCGAATCGCTCGAGGCCGGCCTGCGTGCTCGCAGCCGCAGCTTGATCCACTTCACCGTCAAGGCGTCGTTGCTCAAGGAGATCACCGCCGCCCTGGTCTCGAGCTATCACTGCGAAGTCGGCTGGGAGCCGATCGTTTCCGACGCGACCGAGACACCGGCCGACCTTCCGGTTTCAACCAACGTTGTCTGCCCCACGCGGCACGTCTATCCCGCCGTGCGTTTCCTCCGCCAATCCGGCGGCGCCAGTGTCAGCGTGATGTCACCCAGCTTGATGTTCTCCGACACGTTCGACACCATCGCCCGGTTCCGGCAGCAATTGAACTAAACTCAGATCATGTCGAGATCATGTCGTCGATTCAATTCATTTCTCAGACGAAGCTCTCCGAACTGCGGCGACAGCGAGACTTGCTGAGGGCGGAGTACCAAGCGCTGCTGCCGAGTGCGGACAACAATGAGCCGGTGACGGCGCAGTCGCTCGCGGCGCTGCACGAGGGACTGAAGGAGGTGCGTGTGGCCAACCGCCGCATGCATCAGCAACTGCCCAATCTCGACTTGCTGTTCAAAGGCGCCTCGCCATCGCCGGCCTTGCTCGGGTTTTGGCGGCAACAATTGTTAAATGAGCTGGAGCAAGGCAGCCTCCGCGCCGAGCTCGTGTTCCTCTTCGGGCTGCTGCTGGGCGAGTGGGACGAGGGCGATTCGGCCGATCGCATGGCCACGGAGCGTCGCTCCGAAGCACACCAACGATTGCTGGAGCTCGCGCAAACACCCGCCCCGGCCCGCGAGCGAGCGCTGTTGGCAAGCTGTCTCGATCGCATCGTCGGCGGCCGGCGTGACGAAGTCGTTCAAGCGTGTCAGCAGGAGTTGGAGAAAATCCGACGAGACGAGCTCGCGAGGATGTTCGGTCTGCGGAAGATCTCACAATGCACGCATCACCCGCCCGGCGTGCGGGCCGAGGCCAAGCAGTTTTTGCAGGATGAGGTGTTGGCAGAAGAGTTGCAGCAAGCAGTCCGAGCAGCAACGCGAGACGCTCGCTGCTGGACTTGGACGGGCATGGCCGCCTCCCCGGAAGGCGCCCAACAGACCTCCAACGCGCTGGCGCAAGGCGTCGGCACACGAGCTTTGTGGACTCGTAACAAGTGGCGCCTTTACCCCAGCCTGACGTTGATCGAATTGGCGCTGGCCGAGTCCTGCAGCGAGTCATGGACAACCGTTGAGAACAGCTTTTCCGACACAGCGCAGAAGCTGAATCGGGAAGCTCGGCTCGCCAAACTCGAGGATCTCGGGGCGCCCGAGGTGATCATCGTCAACGAGCGGAGGATGCTCGCCATGCATGCCGCTCGAATCGACTTCCCCTGGTACGAACAAGTGGATCCCTGGGACGGAAAGCCGCCCCTCCGTGACGACGTCAAGGCCGGGGGCATCGTCGCGAAGCGGGCCCACGAGCAGGTTGAATTGCGTTACAGCGGAGCGCAAGGTTACTACGCCAACGGAGTGAACCGGCTGGTGCGACTGGTCAATGCGGAAGTGCAGACGCTGCGCGCCGCCTTTCCCGACAAGCCGGTTGTGGTCGCCAAGTTGGATATCAAGGATTTCTTCCCGAGCGTGCCGCACGACACGCTGCTGACGCTGGCCCGAGGCTTGGGAATGCCGCCCACGGGCGTCGCTTTCGTGCAGCGGTTCCTCGAGCTTCCGCTGCAAACTCCCGACGGCGTTCGGGTTGCCCGCCGCGGCGTCCCGATGGAGCAGCCGCTCTCCCATTGGCTGTGCGAATACCTGTTGCGCGCGCTGGAGTGCCATCTTCAAGAGACGGCCACCGTCCGCGTCTTGCGAGAGCTAGACGACATTTGTTTGCTGGGCGCCTCGGTAGACGAGGTCCAACAGGCTTGGAACGCCGTGCAGGTGTTTCTCGAAGACTGTGGACTGGAGTTGAACCTCGAGAAGTGTGGCGGCGTGATCGTCGGCGCCGAAGCCGCTGACAGGAGAGCCGAGTCGCAGGATACGCCATTCACCGACCGCGATGCGCGATGGGACATGCTTGAGCTGCAATCTTCCGGCGCCTGGCGCACGCATGAGCCGACGTTCGCCTCCTACCTGGAGGGCGCTCGCGCGCAGGTGGAGTCCCGTCGCTCGGTGTTGGGCATGGTCGCCACCTACAACGATCACCTGCAGCACTTGGTGTCGTCGCTCGGATTGGCAATGGACTTGGGCGATGAACACCGGCGGTCCGTGAACGACTGCCTGCGCCGCTTTGACCTCGAGTTCTTCGCGCCGAACATCGGCATTGCCAGCGGGCTCCAACAACGCATCCGCGAGCGCCATTTGGGAGAGACCAAGATCGGCGATCTTCCCGAAGGCTGGCTGGCGTGGCCCATCACCGCTGGCGGACTCGGGCTGCGATCCGTCACCATCATCAGCGGCCAATACCAGCGGGCATTCGAGCACCGTGTTGAGGTCCGTAAACAACCGCCGGAAGACTGCCCCCCGGAGTGGCAATACACGCATCAGCAATGGCAAGAGTTCTACCAAGACCAGCTGACCTGTCTCGAGCCGAAGGACATCGCCGAAACGCCGCAGATGAAGTCCATGGTCAGCAGCTTCATCGCTCGAGGCAATCAGATCTCGGGCGGCAAGCAGAAGAACAGTCTGTCCGCCTACTGGCGCGCCGTGCTGGCGCTATACGGTCCCGAAATCCTGCAAAAACTCGGGACCTTCGAATTCCTGCTCACCGAGCTCGTTCCGCTGCAGCTCATTCACGAGAACCTGCAAACCGACTTGGAATTGGGTTGAGTGTTGAGCATCGGAAAACCTGTCCGAAGCCCCGAAACACCGGCAATCCTGCCTCGCCCTGCGATTCCGACTACAATGGTCGCGATGTGGATCCCGAGTGGCGGATCCTCGAGCGACGGCGTGGAAGACACGGGATTCGCGATTCCGATCCCTCGCTTACGCTTCGGGTTTCCTTATTTAGGCATGCAGGTTTTCGTGGAGCGTGTCAGTGTGCGGTCGATACACGTTGCGGACTCCCGCTGACGCCGTGCTGGATCACTTTCAGCTCGGGGCCGCCGCTCCTCTTCAATTGGCGCTGCGTTTCAATATTGCGCCGATGCAGGACGCGCCGGTGGTTCGCTGGCAACGAACGCCTGTCGAGCTAGCGGAATCCGCCGATGCCACGTTGGAATCGCCCGAGTCCACGGGCCAGCGCGAGTTGGCCGGTTTGCGATGGGGCTTAGTCCCGTTTTGGGCAGCCGATCCCAAAGGTGGCGCCCGCATGATCAATGCCCGCAGCGAAACCGTGGCAAGCAAACCTGCGTTCCGCGCCGCGTTTAAACGTCGCCGCTGCCTGGTCCCCAGCGATGGCTACATCGAGTGGGAAACTCGTGGCAAGCAGAAGCTGCCGCATTACATTCAAATGCAGGACGAGCGATTGTTTGCCTATGCGGGCCTGTGGGAGTCATGGGGCAAGCGCGAGACAGGCAACCGGCTCGACACGTTCACGATCCTGACCACGGACGCAAACGACCTCACGTCGTCGGTTCACGACCGGATGCCCGTGATCTTGAACGAGGCGGACTACGACATGTGGCTCGACCCCGACTTCAACGTGGTCGAGCCGCTGCAAGAGTTGCTGCGTCCTTACCCCGGCGATGAAATGAAGATGCGTCGCGTCTCGACGCGAGTCAATAACGTGCGGAACGACGACCCCGAGTGCTTGGAATCTCCTCAGGAGCTGTTTTGATGCGTCCCAATCGAACGCTTGCCGGACGGAGCTGCTTCGGCCACCTTGCCTGGATCCATCTGCTTCGCGCCGGCGCGATCGCTTGTTGTCTTGTCCCGGCAGGACTAGCCGCTCAACAAACACCGGCCGCCTCCCCGGATGCTCCAACAACAACGGCTCCAACAACAACGGCGCCAACAACAACGGCGCCATCCGGCGAACAAACGGCCCCTGCGGCAGCGACTGGCAAGGCGGAGCTTACAGTTTCCATCGCCGCTCGCGAAGCGGCCAGTTGGTCGGTCGCCCAGCAAATCTGGGAGCTCGCCGAGCCGGGCTACCAGGAGGTCAAGTCGTCGGCCCTGCTGAGCAAGATGCT
>JAGQPF010000412.1 GCA_020426845.1 Planctomycetales bacterium | reverse complement strand
GGTCGGGCCTCCATCGCAGGCGACCCTTGTGAGGCCCGGTGCGCCGGTCGGGCCTCCATCGCAGGCGACCCTTGTGAGGCCCGGTGCGCCGGTCGGGCCTCCATCGCAATCCCGGGCCACCCCAACTCGCCAGGGTTACTTCCCGGGCCCCATTTGTGCCGCCAGTGTATAATCGCCCGAGGTCCCTTGGGAGATGAAGATGTCGATCGCCGTTCACTGCGCGTGTGGCGCCGCCTTTTCCGCGGCGCCGACTCTTGCCGGCACTCAACAAGCGTGCCCCCGCTGCGGCAATCCCTTGCGAATTCCGGAACTCGCGCCGCAGCCGGGCGTGCAGATGACCACCGCCGGTGAGCGAACCGTCTCCGTCTGGGGCGACGAGCCACGAAATGATGCTCGGGTAGCTGCTGCGCCCGCCGCGCTTGGCGCCGCAGGCTCGGCCGCGTCCGCCGGATCGGCGCGGCCCGATTATGTGCGTGATTTTCCCCAACCGCCATCTCGGGAGTTGAGCCGCCTGGCAGGCGCAGAGACGTCCGGACCGTCGGAGCAAATTCGCCGTCCACGGCGCTATCACGGTCGACGATCCAGCTGGGGCAACTGGCTGCTACTGACATTCGTGTTGGTGATGTTCGTGATCGCCCCCACCTTGGGCGCGGCATACCTGTTTTGGGGCCGCGACAACGACTCGCCAGCAAGATCGGACACCGCGGTCGCGTCGTCCACGTCACCCACCTCGTCGATTGGCCCCGGCAACTTGGCCCGGTCATTCCCCACCGGCCGGCCCGCATCACCCACGCGCCCGCGCACCACCCCCGATCCAATCCCAACCCGCATACCATCAGGCTCGCGCCAGCCATTCTCTCCACCGACCAACCCAACCAATCCGCCGGTCACACAACCATCGGCAGCCCCTGCGACGACGAATGCTACGGTTCCCAGCCACACCGCGGGAGCGGGAGTGTCGGCCGTCCCGCCCTCGCCGGGCATTCCGCCGAGCCCCTTCGCAGGGACGCCACCCACCATGCGTGGCCCACGCCCTGGCTTCGGACAGGGCGGAATGGACTCCGCGCGTCCCGCCCCTGCACCCAGGATCCCGGGCGGTCGCGACCTGGACTCCTTGCTCGCCGATCTAGAGTCATCCAGTGTCGGACGAAGAACGTCCGCTGCCATGTGGGTTTCCAAGCACCCCGTCACACCGGAACACCGCGACCGAGTCGCCAATGCCCTCTGCAATGTGCTGGAGTCCAGGGCAAGCTCCCCGGGAGAGGTGATGTTCAGCATGAAAGCACTCGAACAATGGGGCAACGAGTCGGAGACGGAGCGTCTGCTCAAAGTCTGGGAGCGTTCCAGCATGTCGGACACCCGAGTCATGCGACTGCTGATCCACATTGGCGGCCCAAAGGCTTTCCCCAAGCTGGTCGAATACTTCGCAAAGAATCCCAATAGTGGCCTCGTGCACGATCTGGAAAAGCTCGGCGCCGCAATTGAGCCCCATTTGCTGCCGTTGTTGAAGGAGGGCAACAACATCCTCTTATCGAACACCTGCCTGTTGCTCGGCAGAATCGGCACAGCCTCCGCGATTCCGCATCTGCAGTCCATCACGAACCGGACTGCCGCCGCCGGACACGCGATCCAACAGATTCAACAGCGGGAACGATCCCCTTAGCAGCTCGTGCCAAGTCGTCGCAAGCGGACGCTACTTGGTGCGGCGTTGGCGAGCATACCGCACTCGGCAGCCAATCGGCACCGTCTCGGTGACCTGCGGCGCGCGCCCCGCCAGTGCAGCGCGAACGGCATCCTCCACATGGCGTTGTGAGACGTTCTTGCCGTTGGGACTGTCGTCCAGAGCGCCCATGTAGACGATCTTACGCTCCTTGTTCAGCACGAAGAACTCGGGCGTGTAGTTGGCGCCGTAGGACTTGGCGACCTGCTGAGTCGCATCTCGCAGGTAGGCAAAGTTGAAGCCTTTCTCCTCGGCGCGGCTCTTCATCGACTCCAGATCGTCCGCCGAAATCTGATTGGCATTGATCGCCACCAGCGAGAAAGAATCGCCGGCAAACGTTTTGGAGAGCCCGATCAGGCGATCCTCCACATCCACCGCGTAGGGACAGGTGTTGCAGGTGAACACCACCACCAATACCGATTTGTCCGCCAGATCGGCAAGAGAGTGGCGTTTCCCGTCGACGCCTTCCAGCTCCTTCCAAGCAGGCGCCTCCGCCCCAACGCTAAGCACTGGATTGAACTTGCCGGCATCGGCCAAACTGCCGACGAGCAGCGACGCCATCAACCAGAGCGCGAAAGCGAGCAGCAACGGCCGAGTGCGAAGCGAGCGAGAGGCGACAATCACCGTGTCAGACATCGAGCAATCCTGCGGACTTGAGGAGGCGAGGAGGCGAAGAGAAGCAGCGAAGCAACGAAGCAATGGGGACTTCAACGGTATGCGCAGCGGCGCGAGCGGCGGGCGCAGCGTCTTACTTGCCTTCGCCCGCGACCGTGACCATCAGCGGCTCGCTGCAGTAGCTGGCCTTCATGACGAAGTTCAACGAGACGTTCGCCATCACCACGATCTGCTGCTTCTCGACAGGCGCCGCCTTGGGGTCGGCCTTGAGCACGATCTGGCCCTTGGTCGCTCCCTTGGTTAGCAGCGTCTTGCTGGCGCCCGCGTCCAACGTCACGCCTTCGGGAAGCGTGTCGCCATAGACGCTGCTGAGATGCTTGTAGATCACGTCCAGTGACACGTTCTTGTCAAATCCACCGGCGCGAACAAGCTCCACCTCAACGGTGGCCGACTCGCCCGGCTTTAAATTCACTTCGTACTGGCCCAGCTTCACACCCAGGATGTCGCCTGGGGCGCCGACGGAAACCGTGTGTAGCTCGACGGGATAGTGGCCGCGGCCGCCACCGGGCTGGTAGGTCTCTTGATACGACGTGGCAGCGGTTTCGAAGGTGTGCTCGACCTTTTCACCATCCGCCGCGTCCTCCGTCCAGGTCCCGCGTCCGCGAACCGTGACATTGGCCAGCGACACTCCGGCATTGGGCGCCGCCGTGAGCACGATGCAGCCGTCTTGCGCCTTGCCCGACAGCACGCGTCCACAGCTGGCCGTGACGCCCTCCGGCAGCCCATCGATCGCCAGCTCGACCTCGCCATCAAAGCCGTTCTTGCGAACGATGCGAGCGAAAATAACGGCCGACAGGCCCGGCGTCAGCAACGTCTTGTCGGTGTCCAGATACAGCTCGAAGTACGGCGTCGCCTTGGAGACTCGAACGGCGTAGACGAACTCGGGCCCTCCCCGCAGATGCAGGTCTCGCACTTCGACGACGTACTCGCCATCGGCGGGAACCGTCCAGTTCTCCACCCATGAGTCGGATGACCCGCGTTTGCCCAGTCGCAAGTCATCGTTGAGCTGCAGCTGCTTGCCGCTGGCGTCGAGCACCCGCAAATGCGAGTCGAGGGCCGACTGACAGCGCCGCGCGATCACTTCGAATGACCACCGCTCGCCCTTCTTCGCCGCAAACTTGAAGCAATCGATGTCTGCCTCGGCGCCGATCCGCCCGCAGATCATCGCCGGCGCCGTGACCAGCTGCGCCTGCTCGTGCGTCTCGTTGGCCGTGTCGCTCTCCAGCACCACGGGCAGCTCCGACGGCATCACTTCGGGATAAACCAAGCCATCGCCCAGCGATGCCGCGACCGTCAGCGGAGCCAGGCCATCCCGGTCCTCCAAAGCGACTTCGATCGTCTCGCCGGCTTGCAAGCCCGCGCCGACGAGCGACAATTGCGCCTGCTTGCCTCGCTCAACCGCCAGCGGATGCGTATTGGTGACAAACGGGCGATCATTCACTTCGACACTGTACGACCAGTACTTATTCCCCTGGTAGCGGACATCGCGAATCTCCAGTTGATAGTCACCCTCTTCGCGGAAAGTATGTGACAGGAACGGGTCACCGTAGAAGACGTTGTCCGAGGTGGCCAACGTGGCGCCGCTGGAATTGCGCAACGTGATAATTGGGTCGGCGTGCGTTTGCAGGTCGTGGATCTTGTCTTGGAGCCGCATGCAGCGGACGTGAAATGACAGACGCTGACCGGCAGTGGCGTGAAAACGATAGGCGTCGACATCCTCCGCCTTTTCGATCACGCCGCACCAAACTCCCGGGACCGACATCGCTTGCGGATCTTCGGGGCTGCTCGGCTTCGCCTCGATCTCCACCTTGTCTCGCGCGACAACCAGTTGGCCCAGCGTGCTGACGCCGCGAGGCGTGAGGATGCGGAAGTCGCGCACGCCCGGCAGCGCATCCTCGGCGACCGTGAACTTGATCGAAATCGACTGCAAGTTCGGCTCGGGCGCGCCCTCCTTGATCGGCGGATGGACAATCTCGCCCGTCACCCCCTCGCCCGTCACGACCACCGCCGTCGCCCCGAACATGCTGTAACGCGACTCCAAGGTGTGCTCGGTGGTCGCGCCCGTCTGAGCCGCCACGGGATGCAGACTCATCAACATCGGATAAGAGGTCTGCGCTGCGGCGTTGCCGCACGAAAGCACTCCCCAGGCGAGCCCGGCAGCGAGAAGACAGAGCCTCGTTGGATTGGTCGGGCCTTCAGCACGGACGGTCATTGTGACACTCATTGGGCGAGTCAAGTGTGAGCGCGTCATCAGGTGATTCATGCCTGCAACTTGGGGCAACGATCACAGGCTGGCAGCCTGTGCTACGACAAGTCAACCATCACAGGCTGGCAGCCTGTGCTACGGTAACTATCGAACGAACAGGAACTGCTTGGAATTCATCAATGCCCACATCAGATCCTCGAAGCCTTGCTGAGGCGTTGGGGACGAGTTCACCAGTTCCTCGGCGAACTTGATCTCCTCGGCAGTCGGCGGACGACAGATCGTCGCCAGGTAGATCTCGTCGAACGCCTCCGGCAACGGACGTTTGGACTTCAACAGGCCTTGCAAACGCCCTTGAGCCGCCGACATCTTCGTCGACAGCGTGTCGCCGTTGAGCGTATGGAGGGCTTGCGCCAGATTCTCGTCCGGCGACCGCTCGCACTCGCAAACACTGGCGCGTCGCGGCTTGGCGAAGGTCGTCAGAAAGTAGTTCGCATACTCGGCGTCGGGCAGCTCAATGGCGCGCGTCCCGAGCGGCAGATTCGTGAATTTGGTCGGCGCCCCCGTCGCCTGATCGACCGCGTCCAACAGCGGCTCGGCCGGAATGCGCTTCACCTTGTAGAAACTGTAGAAGCGGCTGTCGGCGTAGTTCTCCTTGGTGGGAGACGACGAGCGTTGGTAGAGCTGCGAAGTCATGACCGTGCGAATCAACTGCTTGAGGTCATAGCCCGACGCGGCAAACTGCTCGGCCAACGCGTCCAGCATCTCCGCGTTGCTGGGCGGATTCGTGCTGCGCATGTCGTCGATCGGCTCCACCAAGCCGCGGCCCATGAGGTAACCGAGGTAGCGATTCACGATCGACCGCGCAAAGAGCGGGTTGTCCTTGGCCGTGAGCCAATCGGCCAACGGCATCCGCCGGTCGAGCGGCTCCTCGGCCAGCGGGCTGCCGCCCAATGGCGTCGGTGTCATCCGTTGACGAGTGCGCGGATGGGACACATCGCCGGTCGAGCGGGTCATGACCACCGTCTCTCGGCCGAAGATTCCGAACTCCTCGCTGGTCTTGGAGCCGACCCGCGAGAAGAACGCCGCCAAGCCGTAATAGTCCGCCTGGCTGTAGCTCTCGAACGGATGGTGATGGCACTTGGCGCACTCCAGCCGCACGCCGAGAAACAGCTGAGCCGTCGACTCCGTCAGCGCCGTCGAGTCGTTGTTGATGCGAAAGTAGTTGGCAGGGCCGCTCGAGTAGATCGAGCCCTTGGCCGTCACCAACTCGCGAACGAAGGCGTCGAACGGCTTGTTGACTCGGAATGACTCCCGAATCCAGTTGTGCATCGCCCACATGCCCTGCTCGCCAACCGAATTGCTGTTATTGCGAATCAGGTCGGACCACTTGAGCGTCCAGTAGGCGGCGTAACGATCGTTGTAAATGTCCAATGACGAGTCGCCCGTAAGCCCGAGCAGTCGGTCGACCAGCTTCACTCGCTTGTCGGGATCGGTGGACGCCAGAAACTCGCGAATTTCGTCCGGCGTCGGCAATCCGCCGATCGCATCCAAAAACGCGCGGCGAATAAACGTCGCGTCGTCGCAAGGCCCCGAGGGCTTCAGGCCCAGCTGGCGGAACTTGGCCATCGCATAGCGGTCAACTACGTTGTCGTCGGGCCAAGCATCAAGCGTCACTTCGCGCGCGAAGGGAGATACGAACATCGAAACGGCCGTCTGGCCCTCGAAGCGAATCATCACCGCCGCCTGGCCTTTGCCGTGCACCTGCACCACGCCGTCCTCATCGACCGACAACACGCCGTCGTCCATCGAATCGAACTTGGCGAGCCCGGTCACGTCGCGCTCCACGCCGTCGGGATAGCGGGCCACCACGCGCAGTTGCTGAAACCACGGGCCGTCATCAATCGAAACCACTTGCTCCGCCGGCTCGACTCGCAGCGAGTCGATGTGCACTTCATCGCCCGTGAACTGCGCTCCGGTGGCAATCCACTGCCGGAACGTCTGATAGTGATGGGACTGCAGCGGCAGTTTGCGCCCGCCCCCGTGCGGCATGGTCATTGCCGGCTTGCGCAGGATCAGGCTCTGGTCGGGACTGGCAAAGTTCACCCGGCGCTGCCGGCTGTCTCGAGCAATGGCCTCGTAGTCGGCCCGCGGGTCAAAGCCGAACACCGAAAGTTTGAAGCCGCCTTTGCCGTACTGACTGGCATGGCAGGCAGCCGTGGCGCAACTCGCCTTGTTCAGAATCGGCCGAATGTGGCGTGTGAAATCCACAACGCCCCCGGAGCCTTGCACCTGCACCGGAACGAGCCTCGAAGCGCCGTCGGACGTGACCGTGATCAATGCCTCGCCGTCAGCCACCGCCGTAATTCGGCCGCGGTCGTCCACCGTCGCGACGCGCGTGTCCGACGATCCGAATGTCACGTCGCGGGTCACATCTTGCTTGCCGTTGCTGGCCAGCAATTGGGCCTGAGCGAACGGGCCGTCCAGCACGGTTTCAGCAGGCGAGACCGTCAGTTCAGAGCGAACCGGGGCGGCAGCGAGCACGGCGATCAACCAGGCGCACGATGTCGCCGCCAAACTATATGCGTTTTTCATCTCAGGCCCATTCCTTGATAAACCGGCCCTCAATCAGTCGCACCGGGCGTCCATCGGGACTTTGGGCAATCAATTCTTCCGGAATGCCCAGCTTGTGATAGATCGTCACGCCGATGTCCGGCGAAGTGTACTCGTCCGAGTCGACCTTTCCACCATCAGCATCCGTTGACCCTAACACGTGCCCACCCGGCACGCCGGCGCCCGCCATGATCGCAAAACCGGCCGTGGCCCAATGGTCGCGGCCGCTGGCCGAGTTCACCTTCGGAGTGCGGCCAAAGTCCGTCAGCCAGCAGACCAGAGTGTTGTCGAGCATCCCGCGCTGTTCGAGATCAATCAGCAGCTGGGGCAGCGCTTGATCGACGGGCGGAATCCGGCTGCTCTTCAACGACGTGAAGTTGTTTTGGTGAGTGTCCCAGCCGCCGTCGGTGACCGTGACAAAGCGCACACCCGACTCGATCAGCCGCCGCGCCAACAGGCAGCTCTGGCCGAAGCGGTGCCGGCCATAGGCGTCGCGCAGCTCGGTCTTCTCTTCCTCAATCGCAAACGCCTTCTTCGTCTCCGGCGCCGTGATCATGTTCAGAGCCGCCTCGTAGTGCTCGTCAAGCGCCTCCCAAGCGGCTGGCTGCCGCTGATCCGCCTCGCGCTGCAATGCGTCGACTTTGGCGAGAATCTCTCGCCGACGGTCCACTCGATCGAGCGTGATTCCCTGAGGCGGCGTAATGTCGCGGACCGAGAAGTTGGCGGCGTTCGGGTCCGCCAACATTTCAAAGGGGTTGTTCGCGAGGCCCAACACGCCGGCCGAGCCGCCGCCAAAGCGGCGATCGACATTGTTCCCCAACTGGACGAAGGGAGGCAGCGCCGTGCGAAAACCTTTGTAGTAACTGAGCACCGAGCCGTACGTCGGATAGTGAATCGCCTGGCTGAACTTGCGGCCCGACATCACAAACTGGTCCGCCGTGCCATGGCTGCCGTTCTGCGGATTCCACCCTCGCAACAAAGCAAACCGCTTCTGATGCTTCGCCATGTTCGGCACAATTTCGGTGAACTGCACACCCGGCGTCGCCGTGTCTATCACCTGGAACTCGCCGCGGACGCTCGTCGGCGCCAACGGCTTCGGATCGAACGTGTCGTGATGGCTCGTGCCACCCCGGGTCCAAATCAAGATGCAGTTGACATCCTTGGAAGCGCGTCCCTGACTCGCTGCCGCCTTGCGGGCCAAAAAATAATCGGAAAGTGAGACTCCCAATCCGCCGAGAACACCGACCTGAAGAAAGCTGCGACGCAAAAGCGAGGAAGGCTTCGTCATGGACTGCTCCGTCATTTGGGTAGGAGTCGCTGATTCACGGAGTCCGACCGACGCCAAGCAGAATCAACAACCGAGTCTTGGGAGGGACGCCACATGACATCACCACATGCCGACGGCATGTGATCAGTTGCCTGAGGCGATCTCGGAAAGGTCAGGTGGGTAGACAGGTAGGAGGGGTATGAAGTAGATCGGCGCCAAACACACACCGAACCGCAGCCCGGTCCACTTCACTCCCCGATTTTACCAGCTTTGCGTACTTGAGGCCAACATCAGCCACTCACACCCCCCAGCAGAGTGCGACACCACTTCGGGCAACCAGAGCAAGCATTTGCCACAGATGAAACACGGATCGAACACAGATCCGTTTCCACTTTGTCTAACGGTCCGTTTCGTGAGCTGACCATGCTCAGTTTCGACAGCTGACAATGTCCGTTAAGAAAAGGAAAAAAGAGGGAGCCAAGCCCGGGGACCTAAGCCTGGAGCCAAGCCGGGGGAGCCAAGACCAGACCAATGGCGATGTGGCCAACTGTGTAGATGATTCAACATCCCAACAGCAAATCCCAAAGTGGTTCTTCCGCCAGGTGTGACACACGATGGTCTGCAACAACGGTCTCCTGAGCAATTATTCGCCACCCTATCCCTGGACCAATTCTGCCAGCTGACAATGATCGGTTTCGGCACATTGGACAGAGTGAGCGGAGCCCAAACCAATGGCGTTGTAGCACGCCGTTGTTGGGATATTCCAAACTCTTGGAGCTTATCTGTGTTCCTTTCGTGTTTCATCTGTGGCCAGCCTATTCCTAAGAGCGCATTGCCGTCCGGTGTGACAAACGTCTGTCGTCCATTGCGGCCGACCTGAGCTGGCATTCAGATCACTCTGCCCAAGGTTCTGTAAAATGCACTGCGGTGAGCAAAATTGTTCCCGCCGTGGAAGGCTCGAGATTGAAATCTCGCTGAGATCCGCGGTCCAACTGCGGCCTGTCATTCAGCGCAAGGCAAGTGGCGCATGTCCTTCGAGCACACAGACATCACTGGATCGATCATCGGAGCAGCGTTCGAAGTGCACAATTCGTTGGGATACGGATTCCTCGAAAAGGTCTACCAGAACGCGATGCAGGTTGAGCTGATCGATCGCGGGCATGATTGCCGAACAGAGGCTCCAATCAAGGTTCACTACAAGAACGCCATCGTTGGCCAATACTTCCCCGACTTGCTTGTCGACGACTCAATCATCGTCGAACTGAAAGTCGCAAGGACCTATCAGTCGGCGGACGAGGCACAACTGCTAAACGCGCTCAAGGCGGCTCGGATCAAGCTCGGCCTGCTGATGAACTTTGGCCGAGAACGAGTGGAGTTCAAACGCATGGTGATGTAACCACGTCAACTCACGCAACGATCACACGTTTAACAGGCCATCCACAACTTCGCCGTGGATATCGGTGAGCCGGTAGTCGCGCCCCTGAAATCGGTAGGTCAAGCGAGTGTGGTCAATGCCAAGCAGGCGCAGCATGGTGGCGTGCAAGTCGTGGACGGAAACGGGGTCGCGGACGATGTTGTAGCTATAGTCGTCGGTTTCGCCCCAAGTGAGCCCGCCGCGCGTTCCGCCGCCGGCCATCCAGACACTGAAGCAACGCGGGTGATGATCCCGACCGTAGCTTTTTGCCGTCAATTCGCCCTGACAGTAGACGGTGCGGCCGAACTCGCCGCCCCACACCACCAGCGTCTCATCGAGAAGCCCACGCTGCTTGAGGTCGGCCAGCAGACCGGCCGTGGCTTGGTCCGTCTCGCGACAGCGCGCCGCGAGCGATCCGGGCAGCCCGCTATGGGTGTCCCAACCGCGGTGAAATAGCTGTACGAACCGTACGCCGCGTTCCGACAGACGCCTCGCCAATAAGCAGTTGTAGGCGTAAGTCCCCGGTTTCTGAGCGTCCTTGCCATACAAATCAAAGGTTGACTCGGGCTCATCGGACACGTCGGTCAGTTCGGGCACCGCCGTCTGCATCCGAGCGGCCAGCTCGTATTGGGCAATCCGAGTGGCAATTTCGGGATCGCGTTGTGACTGCAGTTGTTGCTCGTTGAAGCTGCGCAACAGGTCAAGCGTTTGGCGCCGCACTTCGGCGGGCATGCCGGGCGGGTTGTTGAGATACAACACCGGGTCGGCCCCCGAGCGGAAACGCACGCCCTGATGTTGAGAGGGCAAGAAGCCGGCGCCCCAAAGCCGATCGTAGAGCGGCTGCCCGCTGCGGTTCGAAGTCATCGCGACGAATGACGGCAAGTTGTCATTCTCGCTGCCGAGTCCGTAGCTCAGCCAGGCGCCAACACTGGGCCGGCCCGCGATCTGAAAGCCTGTCTGGAAGAAAGTGATCGCCGGATCATGATTGATGGCGTCGGTGTGCAGCGATCGGATGAGACAGAGGTCATCGGCATGCTCGGACAAATGCGGCATCAGTTCTCGGTTCAGCCACATGCCGCTCTTGCCACACTGCTCGAACGGGAACACCGACCGCGCCACGGGGAACGAGCTCTGGCCGGCCGTCATGCCAGTGAGACGCTGCCCGTTGAAGACTGACGCCGGGACCTCTTGCTGCTGCAGCTTGTCCAGTTGTGGCTTGTAGTCATACAACTCAAGCTGCGATGGCCCGCCGGACTGAAACAGGTAGATCACGCGTTTGGCCTTGGCCGGCGGCCCGAGCGTCGGAGCGGCTCCCGCGTCGCGCGCCAACAGCGACGACAACGCGGCGACGCCGAGTCCCCGCGCGGACTGGCCCAAAAAGAACCGTCGATGGATCGTTGTCGCAGCGGACTCAATGCTCAACTTGCTCATGTCTTACCCTCGCCTCGGAAGACCTCCGGAGTTGTGCTCCGTGTCTATGGTCGTCTGACTGTTACACGGGCCATCATTGCCGAGTGATCGCCTCATCCAGATTGAGCAGCGCATTGGCCAGCGCGGTCCAGGCGGCGTGCGTCGTCACCTCGAGTCGCTTGTCGCGGGCGTTTTCGCCGACCCCCAGCAGCTGCTCGGCCTGTTCGTGATGGCCCTCGTAATAGGCTGAGAACTTGGCCACCGCCTCGTGAAGCGACTTCCGCTCATGTTCCGCGGGGTGCCGGCCGGTGACGAGTCGAAAGCCGAACCCAGCTGGATCGTCGCCGCCTTCGCGCAACATTCGCGCGGCAAGATGCCGCGCCGCCTCGACATAGGTGATATCGTTCAACAACGTCAATGCCTGGAGCGGCGTGTTGGTGCGATGCGGCCTCACGGTGCAATTCTCGCGGTCCGCGGCATCGAGCACGGCCAATCCGGGCGGCGCCACCGTGCGTTTCCAGAATGTATAGAGACTGCGGCGGTACAGCTCGGCGCCATGCGATTGCCGATACGTCATATTGCTCATCTCTTTCCAAAGATTCGCGGGCTGATACGGGCTGGTTGATGCGCCGCCTCGCCGGCTCACCAGCAACCCGCTGACGGCCAACGCCTGATCCCGAATCGCCTGAGCGGAAAGCCGTTGTCGAGGGCCGCGCCCCAGCAGCCGATTGCGAGGGTCGCGGGCCGTATCCTCGGCGGGCATTGCCGAATCTTGCCGGTAGGTCGAGCTGGTGACAATCAGTCGCGCCATCCGTTTGACGCTCCAGCCCGACTCGCGCAGTTCTACGGCAAGCCAATCGAGCAGATCGGGATGTGTCGGCAGCTCGCCCTGGAAACCGAAGTCCTCGGCGGTCCGCACCAACCCGGCGCCAAAGTGGTGCTGCCAGATGCGATTGACGACCACCCGCGCCGTGAGCGGATTCTCTTCACCCACAAGCCAGCGCGCAAAGTCGAGGCGGCTCGCGACCGTCGCTTGCCCCGGGCTCAACGCCTGGGGCGCGCCCGGCGCGACGCGTTCACCGTGTTGATGGTAGACCCCGCGCAGACGAATCTCGCTCGGTCGAGGCGCGGCATCGTCCATGACCATCGCTGTCGGCAGCTTGTCCCGCATGGCAAGCCACGCTTGACGCGCGGCCTGTCGAGCTGCGAACAGTTTGCCCAATTCAGGCGCGGCGGGCTGGACCGCGGCCCAGTGCGCCAGTCGTGCGCGCTGAGCGGCGGTTCGCTGGGATGCGGGCGTCGCCAGAATCTGGGTCGAGGTGTCCTGGCAGCTCAATGCCAGAATCTCGTCATCCCAAAGCGTGCGGTTGTAAAACCTCAACTCATCGATGGCGCCGGCGAACTTCTCGCCGACCACCCCGCCTCCAGCCCGCAGCTCCGATCGCGGCGACGTGCCGCCCGTATTGCTGTTGGTGTTCAAGAGCACATCAACCGCCTGCAGCTGCCCGTTCACGTAAATTCGCATCCCGCGGGCAAACTGCGAGCCGTCGTTGGTGAGCGCGACATGCACCCATTGCCCTGCGGGCAGCGGTGCGGCCGTTTCGATTGCGGCGACACCGGCGATCCAGCGAGTGATGATGTAGTATCGCAGCTTGCCCTCATGCAGCTCGACGGTGAATCCGGGCCGTCGCGTGTTGTCATCTTGCCTCGACAACACCACGCCCGTCGCGCGCGGTTGGTCCACGCGAACAAAGAAGCTGATCGAACTGCGGGTCTGACATTGGATATCTCCGAGCTTGCCGAGACTCACGGCTTGGACACCATCCAAGGTCAACGCTTCGCCAACCGCTCCCGGCCGGTTGCCCCTCACCTCGGGCCGCTCGCTCGGCTCGCTGACCTTGCCGTTGCCCTGGCCGATGCCCGTGGCTCGTTGCTTACCCTTGGCTCGTTTCTTTCTGTCGCTTGCCTTCTGGCCATCGGCCTCGCCGTCCTCCTCACTCGCAACTGGCGGCTCGGCGTGGGCATCGGCGACATCAAACGAGTGACTCCCCTGCATTCCGGCCGGGACCAAGGCCGCATACTCTTCAAGCTCTGATTGTGCCGAGCGAGACAGGTCTTCGACGCGCAGGTCCTCGATCGCGGCTTGCCAAGCCCGCTGGGCGTTCTCGCGTCGCTGTTCGAGCTGCGCCCATTGCTCGGCCTGCCCGGTGGTGGGGGCCAACATGACGGGCTCCGAGTTGCCGAACTTCACCGCGCGTCCGGACTCGCTGACATCATTGAACAGATCGATCACGCCGTAGTAGTCCTGTTGCGTGAGCGGATCGTACTTATGGTTGTGGCACCGCGCACATCCGAACGTAAGCCCTTGCCAGACGGCCATGGTGGTGTCGACGCGATCCACGGCGTTCTCGAGCAAAAACTCCTCCTGGACCAAGCCAGCCTCGGAGTTGTAACGGTGGTTGCGATTGAATCCGGTGGCCAGCCGTTGGGACATTGTCGCGCCCGGAAGCAGGTCGCCGGCAAGCTGCTCAATGGTGAATTGGTCGAACGGCAGATCGCGGTCGTACGCTTCGATCACCCAGTCGCGCCAACGCCACATGTCGCGTGGCCCGTCGTTTTGGTAGCCATCGGTGTCGGCGTAGCGAGCGGCCTCGAGCCACTCGAGCGCCCAGTGCTCGCCCCATGCCGGTGATGCCAGCAGTCGGTCCACCGCTCGCTCATAGGCAAGCGGCGACGAATCGGCCAGGAACCGATCCATCTCCTCCATCGTTGGCGGCAGCCCAGTCAGGTCGAACGTCACCCTGCGCAGCAGCCGCATTCGGTCGGCGGGCGGCGACGGCCCCAGCCCCTGTCGTTCGAGCGTGGCGAGCACATACGCATCGATCGGATTGCGAATCCAGTCCGTTCGCTTTGTCGACGGCAGCTTCGGTCGCCGCGGCGGCACGAACGACCAGTGGCGCTCCCAGGCGGCGCCGGCGGAGATCCAGCGTTCTAAGGTGCGTCGTTCAGCGGCAGAGAGAATGCGTCCCGAATCGGCGGGGGGCATCTGCTCGTCAGACGTCGCCCGAATGCGTCGCACCAATTCGCTGTCGTCCGGCTTCCCCGCCACAATCGCCGCTCCGCCGTCGCGCGCCTGCTTGGCAGACTCCTCGCGGTCCAACCGCAGGCCGGCCTCCCGAGTTGCGGAATCGGGCCCATGACAATGGAAGCATTTGTCGGCGAGAATGGGACGGACATCGCGATTGAACTCGACGACATCGTTCGCTCGATCGGCCTCCGTGGCTCGGGCAACAGGCGTTATGCCGGTGACACTTGCCAGCAACAGCCCGAAGATCAAAACCGCGCTGGCATTGCCGATGCTGCGGAGCGAAGCGATTCGCGAAAAGCAATTGGGGAGAGACAAGACGGCACTCGGAAGCTGAAGGCGAGTTTCGCAGAATGCAGGCGGGAACGCGGTCCCGTCAGTATAAGCTCGCGAGCATCAAGCGGGCGCATTTGAGTCCGGCCGGCCGAGTTTGCCCCTTCACGTTCAATCAAGAACGGGCGCGTACGTTTACGGTTCGCAGCGGAGTGTCGCCGGCGTCCAGAATTGCCCTGCGGCATTCTTCAACAACAGCCGCACCAATACGTCCTCTCCCGAGCCTTCCGAATCGGACTCGCCAACCGCCAACCGCACACGGTTCTCGCCATCGCGTGGCGATGGCGCCACCAAATGGTGGTCCCAGCGATCGGCAAACGTCAACGCCTCGCGCGTTCCCCAATAGACGTGGACTTCCGGCGCAGCGCCCTGCCCATGAATTCGATACGCGACCTCGACTTCCCGCCCAACTCGCTGCGCGGTGGCCGAGATCGCCGCCGGTGTCGTCTTGAGCGCCGCAACGCGGTCGGGCCGCAGATATTCAATCGGCTCCTCCCTTTCGTTTCCCATCGGCAGCGAAATGGTTCGATCGGCAGACGCCTTGCGAAGGCGCCACCCACCGGTCTTCAGAAAGAACCACCCGTCGTTCGTCACGCCACGATCGGTGTGTGTCAGCCCCGTAGCGCGATCGACATTGCCGGTGGAGATTCGATCGAGCGGAAACCAGCGTTCTTGGTCGTCCATGATCCACCCTCGGTAACGCATCACTCGCTGGTACGCCCCGGTGCGCTGCACGTGCGGCGGCCCCGGCACCTCCACGAAGCTGCCGACCCAGAGCGACTGCAGCGGCTTGCCCCCGTGATACTTGTTGCCGGCGCCGAACAATCGCCAACGCCGCTGTTCCGGATCGTAAAAATAGCTGTAGTAAGTGTCATACGTCGGGCCCGCCTCGTGCCGCAGCGCAAACGCCTGGCGCTGACGGCCACCAACACCGGGGGCGGTGGCTTCCTTCGCCTTCGCACCAAGCGGCTCCCAATCGCGCACCTTGACCCCCGTGCCCTCATGGTCAAATCCGCCGAAGGTTGCCTCTCGGCTGCCGACCGCCAGAAGATGCGAGAGCCGCTCGATCGGCGGCTCCGGTCGCCCTCGCCCAAAGGACCAGAGTGAAAAATTGATGCCAGCATTCACGGTGCCATCGGCGCGCCACGTCGGCCCGAAGTAGCCGAACGGTGTCGTGAGCGGACTGTAGAACGCCAACTCGCCCGGCGCAGCATCCATCTCGACCACCCACAACCGAATCGGCCGTTCGGCCTCGGCTGACGTGAACTTGGCATGAGCCGCCGCGGGACGCCAACGTTTGCGCAGCACGGCTCCGCCCTTCGCGGCCGGGCCGGACAGCTCTACGCGGTGCAGCGAACCGCGATCCGGCGCCGATTCGCAATGCAGCGTCAACGTATGCATCCCCGCCCGCTTCAGTTGCACTGTCGCCGACGCCGCCAGCTGCGTTTGCGAATGAGTGTTGCGAGTCTTCAGCCGTACGCCGTCGTCGCCGTCCAGCGACAAGCGAAACCGCCCGGCTCCCGAAGCAGACATGAAGATGTCAGCGATCAACTCACCGGGTTGCTCGACAAACACTCCCCACTGGACTTCGTCGCCCGCATCCCACCCCTCGATGGCCGCAAATGACTTTCCACCATTCAGCCCGTCCACATCCGGTACGACGCCATCCCCCGTCGCGACCAGCCCCAGCTTCGGGAAGAACCCCTCGTTGGCCGTCAGCAGCAGGCGGCCATCCACCGTGCGCTGCGCGAGAAAATATTGCTCCGGCGCGTCGGCGGGAATGGTCGTCGTCGCAGCCCCGAGTTGGCCCACGCCAACTCCAGGTGTGGTGTCCGCCGCAGACGCAATGGTCCGCACAAAGCCCAGCATGCCGAGCAAGAGAACGCGCCATCGAAGCCTCGGGCAATGGCCTGGCATGTGGTGTTTATTTTGAGGGTCCATATTGGGCATCGTCCGCTGACACGGCACGTGAGCTTTTGGCTTTTGTAAGCGATTCCTCGGCGACTCCCACTATCCATCCAACCGCGGAACGATTCAATCATCGTGCCTGCTTGAGCGGCAATGAAAACGTGGAGCTACGACGACAACTCGGTCACAATCAACACCAGATCGCGACCAGACCGCGGCCTGTAACACCCTACGCGGCTGAATTGGGGCGATTCCTGTCACGCGACCCACTTGGATTTGAGGGCGGAGACACCAACCTGTACTCCTCTGTCGGCAATGCCCCCGTCAATCAGGCGGACCCGTCGGGCTGAGCCCCAATCCACCGATCCAATTGAATGGCTCGCGGTTGTCGCTTTCGACTGGCGAAACGGCTGATGGTTGCGGTTGCAGCTTCGAATTGGGGACCATGCGCACCTGGAGTGACAAGCGGTGCGACCAAGTGCCCACGATGGTTGAGTTTCATCGGAGCGACGCTTCGGAGGGGCCCGGCTCTTACTGCGTTCCGTATTCGGAGGTTGAGGATGCCGTCGCCAGCGGAGAGCTGGATCCGTGCATGAAGCCGCAGGGAGTTGAGCGTTGGTTCGCAACCCAGTCGGATTGTCCGCTCAAGGACGATGAGGATGTCTCCGACGGCAAGGAGGATGGACTTGTACACGCGTGATACAGCGATTCGGCGCTAGCGAGGATGTGGCGTCGATATTCTGCGGAGCCTTGGCCAATGCGCAAGAAGTCCTGTCGCTGATCTTCAAGGCTCGGCGGAAGAGCCGGCTCGGCGATATTTTTCGATCAATACTGGTTTACCACGAATCCCAAGGGTGCGATGCGTTGTCGCTCGACCTCCTTGCTTTCCATATCTTCACGTCTGAGCAACTTCTCCCCACAATGTCACCACAAGCCGCTCAGTCAACCGACCCCAAAGGGCTGATCGCTGCGGTCTAACGACTTGCCAAAGGATCTGACAAATGGTGCCAGCTATTCAATCGACTTTCCAACGAGAATGTTAATGCCATCCCGCCGACACGCATCGGCCATCTTGCGAACGGTCGTCTCGTCCAGCGAAGCAATTACACAAGAATCCGAATCTGGACCAAACGGTATGATGACCCATTCAACTTGCTTAGCCTGCAGCGCATCGACCACTATGGCCGCTGAACCGCTTTCCTCTTGCGACATCGCGTCTTTCAGCTTCGCTATGCCCGCCTCGCTACTCGCTGCATCGATTAACATCCCAGGGTTATCTGAAAGCGCAATTGTGTCGCACGCATTCAACACCACTGCTTGATTTGCAGGGGTCTGCCAGCACTGGAATGGCAGCGGGTCTCCAGAGTCGTCCCACAACGTCCATCCCAATATCCCCACCTTGGATGACGTGACTTCCATCCACATATTCAACAAATGTGAGTCAAATCCGAAAACGACAATTATCCCAGGCATGGTGTCGATGACTTTGCGTGCAAATAGGTGATTCACTTCCATGGCAACTTGAGTTGATCCCAATGCTATAAATCGAGACTTCCCGAAAGACGTTGCGGGAATGAAGTTACGGGAATGAAGTTACAGCACTTTAGAGAAACTCGTTTTATCAGCCTAACGTTTAGACGGCGAGTGTCAGCAGGTGCTCGAGGTGCTCGCGCATTTTCGTTTCATCTGGCCCAGTGGCTTGATCGCCGAAAAACTTTTCCCGCAGCATTTGGCGGATGATCCGTCGTCGTCGATCGGCATGGGAGGGTCGCCGGTCTGGGTTGTCCCAAGGACGGGAAGAGCGGTCGACCAGCTTCTCGACGGGTTCATCCCAACAGGCCAACTCGACCATGGAGTAGAGCCACGTGCAGATGTTCCAGCAGGCGACGTTCGACCAGATGTTGCGGACCTGCTGCTCACCGGCGCCCCAGACTTCCTTGACGTCGTGGAAGTTCTCTTCGATGGCCCAGCGATTGGACGTCGCCTCAAGAATCGTCTCGACGCTCATGGCTGGGTCGGTTCCCATGAAGGCTGCCCAGTTGCCCGACGAGTGCTTCAGCAGCACCACGCGAACTTGGCCTCCGGCGAGCTCAGTCGTGGCGAGGAAGCTCTTGTAGCGAGCCTCAGTCATGATTCCACGCGAGCTGTACTGGATCGTCTGCCACCCGTCGCGATGGGCGGCTCGCTTCGCGAGGCTGATCCGATTCACTCCATATTTGCGAGGCCGCCCTCGCTGCCCTTCTTTGCGCACGGGGAGGTCGAACAGCTTCGCGTCGCGGCGAATCCGAGCGACAACCATGGCGCCTTCTTTCATCAGCGACTGAACCAAGCTCTTCGCTGCGTAGGCGCCGTCAAACGTGACAAGCACCCTTGCCAAGGATCTCATCGCCCGCAGTCGCATCATCACCTCCTGACACAGCTTCAGGGCAAGCTCGTGCTTGGTGCGAAACTGCCAGCCATGACGCTGCTGCAGCGGGCCAACGTCTGCCTCGCGCACGTACAAGCTGGAGAGCAAAGGCAACGCGATGGCGCCGAACAACGGATGCCGAACAATCGCGGCCAAGCAAACCCAGCAATGTCCGTAGAGCCACGGCCCATCGCCTGGACCCGGCGTGGGGTTGTGGTGGATGTTGGCCGCCTCCACGCATGGACCGAACCGACTGGTCGGCGAGTCGTCGATCGCAACCGTCCAATGACCGCCTTCCTCCGGGCCAAATTTGCGAACGATGTGGCTCAACAAAGGCGTCATCAACGTCGCCGACTTCCTCCCCATCGTCGACAGGACGTCGTAGAAGCGGTCCCAGTCATCCCCAACTCCAGCCGCAGCGAACCATCGCGACGCCGTACGCCGGCCAGTAGCCAGCAGGGCGCCTGCAAACAGAATCGACAAGCGAAACCCGACCCTCACGTCCAGCAACGCACTCATCGACATCACCAGCTTGGCAACGCAGCCCGCCAAAGGGACGCTGGCCTTGGTTGTCCGACGACGAGCGGAATTCCGTCGCCCAAGTCTCGCGCGTTTGTCGTGCCGGGACGGTCCGCCCTTCGTCTTGCGATGCTGAGGTTGCGGTCGACGGCCTCCATGCTTACCATTAGCCATTCCTTGGCCCTCTCGGTTTTGTGTCTTCGCAACCACAATTTCCGTGAGGGCCCTTTTCGTGGCAATATCAAAATCTCAGTTCACGAGTTCTCCTAAAGTGCTGATAAGCTCATGACAGGTTCAACTCGCCAAACGCAATGAAAAAGAGGCCGCGCTCCTGGTAGGGAGGCGGCCTCGGTGTCGAGTACCGTTGTTGTATGGGTTGGCGGGTTGCGTGCCGCCGCATTGGTTGGTTTTGGTGTAACCCACACAATTCGAACAGTGGTCGAGCTGTGAGAGTCGTGGTTTGAGAAATGCTACGCAACCTCGTCAGTGAAGGCAAGGCGTCGCAAACTGTCCAACGGGAAAGACGAAGCAGCGCGCTTGGACAGCAGCGGGTTGGCGTCGTCCGAGAGCCGTTCGACACCAGCTCCATCCAGGGCGACACGGCAATGGTCAACGTCGAGTCGGCCCTCGTGGCGAGCTACGCCGGCCCTCTGGCATCGATGTCGCTGCCGTTCCAGGAATACGGTGCCGCGTCGGCCCGGCCAGCGAGTCGACACTTCACAACCTCAATCTGTTTGAAACTGATTCGAACTTGCGGCCGT
>JAGQPF010000043.1 GCA_020426845.1 Planctomycetales bacterium | reverse complement strand
CGGCGCCACGGTACGGGGGCTGATCTGGAATGCAGGGCAGACGGTACTGGCAGGGAGCGTATTTGGCACTGTGGCGACGACACAATTCTACCAGTATGCCTCGCCAACAGCTTATGTGAACTGGCTGATCGATGCCTACGTCGATGTCATTGGTCGTCCCGATCGATTCCATCTTCCGCTCGGGTTTGTGGGCGTGAACACGCCGGCGGTTGTTTCGATGCGGTCATGGGCGGAATAAATAGGCATACACGCGACGATTTCGGCTACACACTGGTCGAGTCTGTCGTTGCAATGGCGCTCCTGCTGTCGGTGCTCACGCCCCTGGTCGGGGGCCTTGCCTCGTTCTCCAGGCAACACCGCATCGAGCGGGAACTGGTTGCATTCGCCGTGTGCCGGCGGCAACTGGAAGCCATGTTGCTCGACCCGGAAGCTTGGCCCGATTCGTCGGTTGTGCTCGATGGGCCGTGGCGTTTCCTGCAACGCGTTCACCACGAAGGGCGCCTCGCTCGGTATCGTGTTGACACATACTGGCGCGAATCCCCCCGGCCCGCGATCACGCTCACCACCGACCGGTATGTACCATGAAGGAAGATGCCGGATTTACGCTCGTCGAACTGCTCGTTTCGATGCTGCTGGCGCTCATTGCGACGACCCTCGCTTCTTCGGTGTATCTCATCACAGCGCGCTTGGTCGATGGCTGGCGAGAGGGAGTCCGTCTGGAAAATACCTTCCACCAGACGATCACGCGTCTCGCCGAAGACGCGTACGATGTGGTAGCGATCGAAAGCCGGTCGGACGCAACGGTGTCACTCGTCCGCGCCGACGGCGATACCCTGCTCTACCTTCTGCAAAACGGGGTGCTCTACCGGAACGGTCGCGCGATGAACGACGCCTCGTTTGTCGCCCACATGGCATGCAGGCGAACAGTGGCAGCCGATTCACCAGCACGCGTCGTGGTAGCGTTCAGCCTGGCCGGCCGTCGGCGTTCGCTGGCGGTTGAGACGGTCATTGCGCAGCGCGCGCTCGTTCCATGGCTACCCGTTTTTACCAATCGGTCGGAATGGCCATGAAGCCCCTTGTGTCCGCAGACGCCTACAGATCGCGTCCGATTCGCCTGCGCTCAGGCACGGTGTCGAGAAAGGCGCTGACCGAGTTTACACGCAGCCTTGCTGTGCTGGTAGCCGCACGGTTGCCGTTGCTGGATGCACTCGAGTCGGCCGGACGGCAATCGACCGCGAATCGCTTGCGCGAAATGACGCGTCTTCTGGCGCACGATGTTCGGCGGGGACACAGTCTGTCCGGTTCGATGGGGCGGCATCCAGAGGCATTTGATGCCCTTTACGTGCAACTCGTTCGTGTCGGCGAGATGACGGGCCGTATGGCGGACGTGCTGCTTCGGATCGCGGCGTATCAGGAGAAAGCTTATGCGCTGCGTAGGACCATCCGACTGGCCATGGTATATCCGGGCGTGATCGTCGGCGTGTCGGTGGGGGCCGTGGCGTTTCTGCTGACCGTGATCGTCCCCACGTTCGTCGATATGTTCGCCGATTTTGGAGCCGATCTTCCCGCGCCGACACGCGCCATCCTGTATGTCAGTGAGGGATTTCGCAACCATCTGGTCGTACTGTTTCTGATCGTTGCCGCATCCGGAGTAGGAATACGGCAGGCGATCAGAAACCAGCGAGGTAGGTGGCTTGTCGACGCTGCGCTGTTGCGGATGCCGCTTGCCGGCTCATTGATCCGGAAAAATCTCGCGGCCCGGTTTTGCCGAACGCTCGGTACCCTCCTTGAGAGCGGCGTGCATCTTACCGAAGCACTGCTCATGATTGTGCAGACCGGAGGGCATGCGCGGGTAACCGCACTCATCGGCCGCCTGGCCAATCATATTACACGCGGTGGCCGGCTGTCGGATGTCCTGCGCGATGATGATGTGTTTCCTGCGTTTGTGGTCCAGATGATCGCGGTGGGTGAGAAGACCGCAAACCTCGATCAGATGCTGCTACATGCTGCAAGCCATCTCGAGTCGGAAATCGACGCCGCGGCGGCGACACTGACGTCCGTCATTGAACCCGTGCTGATCGTCGTTCTGGGCGTCGTGCTGGGAGGGATCCTGGTCGCAATGTATTTGCCGTTATTCGAGTTGAGTACGGTGGTTCGATAACGCAACCATCATCCGTCGAGTCCGGACGTTGGCCGAGGATGTGGGACCTGGGTCCGTGTGCCGAGTCGGACGGACTCGTAGGCGGCCATCGCCGCGGCGAACGAGCGGTACGCATCCTGGATGGTTGACACGGGTGCCGTGTGCTGCTCCAGACAGTCGATCAAATGCGCGATCGGGCCCGGATGCGCCGGCCCGAAGGGCTCGCCGGCCTGCCGCTCGTAAACCCAGTTCTCGGCGCCTGCCGCCAGAACGGCCATGCCGGGATCCCGAAAGAACTGCGTCATGATTTCGCCGCGCGTCCCGATCACCTCGAGCCGCACGACCGCGTTCTGCTTGGGCGACGGACCCGTCGCCCGAGGTGCATTGATCGTCCAGCTGCCTTCCAGCGAGGCAACGACGCCGTTCGCCAGCGTGAACGTGGCCATCCCCCAGTCCTCT